>JAPLPA010000077.1 GCA_026400415.1 Afipia sp.
TTCGCCGACTGCGGCGTTTTCACCCGTAAAACCGGAGACGCCGATATCTTCGAGGGAGAAATGCTTGTTAAGCTCCAAGCCGCGTTCAAGTGCGTAGGCTTCGGACATCTCGAGTTGCCGTCGGCGACTGTCTCCCTTGGCCTGCGCCTCTGTGGACATGCGAATGTAAGAAAACGCTATCGGACGGGCGCTTTGCGAGCTTTCGGCCATGAAATCGTGTTAGACGATTAGGGGTTAAATGTCGACTGGAGGACCGACGAAGGACCACCCTATCGCAGCACGTTTCCATTCGCGCATAAACTGGTTGAGGCATCGCCGGGGCGTTGCGTGTGGGGATCGGACTGGCCGCATGTCGCCAATTGGGGCGTGATGATGGGTGTCTCAGATTTGCTGGATCTGCTCGCCGACTGGGTGCCCGACGAAAAACTTCGTGACCGCATTCTGGTCGACAATCCGCAGCGTCTGTTCGGATTTCCGAAAGTCTAGCGGCTGATTTCGTAAGGTCCGCCCTTTTCCAGCGCGCGGTTGTAAGCCGGGCGCGCGTGAATCCGTTCAAGCCATGCTGTTGCCTTCAGATAGCGCGCGTCCAATCCAGCGCGCGACTGTGCGGCCTCAAGCGGAAAGCTCATCTGAATGTCGGCGGCGCTGAAGTCGCTGCCGGCGAACCATTCACTTTTTGAAAGTTCGCTTTCCCAGAATCCCATGTGCTGTTTGAGTTGCGGCTCGACGATGCGCGAGAGCAATGGCGCAAATGCCATCTTCATCATCGGTCGCAAC
Organism: Afipia sp.; assembly: GCA_026400415.1. Classification (GTDB taxonomy): domain Bacteria; phylum Pseudomonadota; class Alphaproteobacteria; order Rhizobiales; family Xanthobacteraceae; genus Afipia. Next base: position 778 of record JAPLPA010000077.1, read on the forward strand.
AGAGTCGGCGCGCGTCGCGGCGCAAGTGTGAACAGAAGCTTCTGAAGCAACAGCGGCATCGCCGATCCTTCGGCGTAGTGCAGCCAATAAGTGTAACGCAGCCGCTCAGGCGTTTTCCGCGGTGGGATCAATCGTCCGTTGCCATAGGTCTCGACGATGTATTCGACGATCGCGCCGGACTCCGCGATGGTATTACCATTGTCGGTAATGACCGGCGATTTTCCGAGCGGATGAATCGCGCGCAGTTCTTTCGGTGCCTGCATCGATGGCTGGCGCTGATAGCGCACGATCTCATACGGCACACCCAATTCTTCGAGGAGCCAGAGGACGCGCTGCGAACGCGAATTATTCAGGTGATGGACGGTGAGCATGCAGAACCGCGCGAGCTTGTGGGTGGGGCCGACCCGCATAGTGGTGCCAGTGACGCGGCCCATTGTCGAGGTTTTGGCTTTGTAAACCGCATTTCATTGACAGTTCTAAATCAGAACTTTATAGGTGAGCGCAGACGCGAAATGACAGCGCGCTGTAAGGTTGTAGGCTTTCACGCAGGCAAGCGGGAGACGTGCCATGGCAAAGAGAAATGCGACCGTCGCGGTGATCGGTGCTGGCGACTACATTGGCAGCGAGATCGCCAAAAAATTCTCTGCGGAAGGTTTCACTATATTCGCCGGACGACGCGATGGCGCGAAGCTCGAACCGCTGATCAAAGACATCAAGGCGGCGGGCGGCGAAATTCACGGGCGCTCACTCGACGCGCGCAAGGAGGACGAGGTTGTCGCGTTCCTCAGCGACGCCGACAAACATGCGCCGCTCGAGGTTTGCATCTTCAACATCGGTGCCAACGTCAACTTCCCGATTCTCGACACCACCGAACGCGTCTTTCGCAAAGTCTGGGAGATGGCGTGCTATTCAGGTTTCCTTGCCGGCCGTGAAGCCGCGCGCCTGATGCTGCCGCGCGGCAAGGGCAACATTTTCTTTACAGGTGCGACTGCGAGTCTTCGCGGCGGTTCAGGCTTCGCAGCGTTTGCCAGCGCGAAGTTCGGTTTGCGTGCCGTCGGTCAAGCCATGGCGCGCGAGCTGGGCCCGAAGAACATCCACGTCGCGCATCTGATTATCGACTCGGGCGTCGATACCGCGTGGGTGCGCGAGCGCCGTGAGCAGTTGTGGGGCAAGGAAGCCCTCGACAATCCCGATCTGCTGATGCCTCCGTCGTCCGTTGCAGAATCCTACTGGCAACTTTACCAGCAGCCTCGTACCGCCTGGACCTTCGAGCTGGAGATACGCCCCTTCGGCGAGAAGTGGTAAAGTCACTTCCGGTCTATGGAAACACTCGCCAAGAAGTGGATTAAAGAATGCGCATCCTTGTTATCGGCGCTGGAGCAACAGGCGGCTATTTCGGCGGGCGTTTGCTTGAAGCGGGACGCGACGTCACTTTTCTCGTGCGGGAAAAACGGGCGGAATTACTGGCCAAAAACGGCCTCAACATCAAAAGCCCCTTCGGCGATTTTACGAAATCCAATCCGCCGACGCTGCTGGCGAAGAATATCAAGCAGCCGTTCGATGTCATCATTCTGAGCTGCAAGGCCTACGACCTTGACGATGCGATGGCGTCGTTCGCTCCCGCCGTCGGACCGGATACCGCGATCATTCCGTTTCTCAACGGTATGAAACATCTCGATGTGCTCGATAAAAAATTCGGCACGGCCCGCGTGATGGGCGGCGTGTGCCAGATCGCCGCGACGCTCGGACCGATGGGTGAAATCATCCACCTCACCCCGATGCACGGCATGTCTTTCGGCGAGCGCGGCAAATCCGTCAGCGAGCGGTCGAAGCGCATTGAAGCGCAGCTTCAAGGCGCGAAATTCGATGTCCGCGCCAGCGACGTTATGGTTCAGGAGATGTGGGAAAAATGGGTTTTTCTCGCCACACTTGCTGGAGCCACATCGCTGATGCGTGCAACGGCCGGACAGATCACAGGCGCGCCGGGTGGCGAAGATTTCATTCGCTGGCTGCGCGCCGAGATCGCGTCAATCGCGGATGCCGCAGGCCATGCGCCCCGCGCGGAATTTCTGGAACGCACGAGCAGCATGCTGTTCGTGCCGGGATCACCGATCACGGCTTCGATGATGCGCGACATCAAGAGTGGCGCGCGGATTGAAGCGGATCAAATCATCGGCGATCTCATTGACCGTGCCGAAACCAACAAGAAGGGCGCGCTCAACGTGCCCCTGCTGCGGATCGTCTACACCCATCTCAAAGCATATGAATCGCAGTTGGGTTGAAAACGAAAAGGCCGGGCAAAAACCCCGGCCTTTCGTCAAACTGCCAAAACGTCCAATAAAATTTCTGGAGCGGGCGAAGGGATTCGAACCCTCGACCCCGACCTTGGCAAGGTCGTGCTCTACCCCTGAGCTACACCCGCATCGCAGAGATTTAGCGGTACGCAAGCGCGCCGCCGGGCAAACCTATGCCAAATGCAGCTAGGCAATGCAACCTGCTTCGGCCTTCGATCGGTCTTGACGGTTCCGGCGCGTCACCGCCAAGTCAATGAAATTAAAGGGCTTTGCGCGCTACCGCGGCGATTGAAAATCGGCCCTATCAGCGCCATTTAGAGGAAAGGCCGTGCTAGAAGCGGCTCTGTTCCTTTAATATGACGGCAGGCGAGGATGACGTGACGATAATCGAGCAAGGCAGCGGTCCTGGGAATCGAAGCGCCAGCCGGTGCTGATTGACTTCTGGGCACCGTGGTGCGGTCCCTGCAAGCAGCTCACGCCCATCATCGAGAAGTCGGTTCGTGCCGCCAAGGGCAAGGTCAAGCTCGTCAAGATGAACATCGACGAACACCCGGCGATTCCGGGCCAGATGGGCATTCAATCGATCCCTGCCGTGATCGCGTTCGTCAACGGGCAGCCGGCCGATGGTTTCATGGGCGCAGTCCCGGAAAGCCAGGTCACTGCCTTCATCGACAAACTGACGCAAGGAATGCCGGACGCGGGCGGCAACGATATTCCGCTGATCCTCAATGAAGCCAATGCGGCGCTCGACGCAGGCGATCCCGCCACTGCTGCTTCCATCTTTGCGGAAGCGCTCGCACTGGATGCGACAAACATTCCGGCGCTTGCGGGGCTCGCACGTTGCTATGTGGTTGCGGGCTCTTTCGATCAAGCCAAGCAAACGCTTGCGATGGTGCCTGAATCCAAACGCAGTGACGCCGCAATCTCCGCCGTGCAGACAATGCTCGAGCTGGCCGAACAGGCGAAATCACTTGGACCCGTGGCCGATCTCGAGCAAAAGGTTGCTGCAAATCCGCTGGATCACCAGGCCCGTTTCGATCTTGCGGTTGCGCTCAACGCAGCAAGCAGGCGCGCCGATGCCGCGAGTCATCTTCTCGATATCGTCAAACGCGACCGCAAATGGGACGAGGACGGCGCGCGAAAAAAGCTCGTGCAGTTTTTCGAGGCGTGGGGCCCTGAAGACGAAGCGACTGTCGACGGACGCAAGCGACTGTCGACGATTCTCTTTTCGTAAAATTCGCGTAGGCTTGAGCGCCTGACCTAAGGATTGCGGATGCCGATCAATGCCGACTATAGCGGCCCCGCCGATCTTCCAGAGATCATTCCGGTCTTTCCGTTGTCGGGTGCGCTTTTGCTGCCACGCGGACAAATGCCGCTGAATATCTTCGAGCCGCGTTATCTCGAAATGGTCGATGATGCTTTGCGCGACGGCCATCGCCTGATCGGTATGATCCAGCCTGACGACGTGCATTCACGCGACAAGGACAAGCCGTCTCTCTACAAGGTCGGTTGCGTCGGCCGCATCACACAATTGGCCGAGGCCGGCGACGGCCGTTACATTCTTGAACTTACCGGCGTCGCGCGATTTAAAATTCTCGAAGAGAAATCCGTTTTGACACCGTACCGACAATGCCGCGTGGATTATTTTGCTTTCATTGATGACTTCACGGCGCGCAGGGGTGAGGACGATGTCGACCGGCAGGCCTTGCTCAACGTGCTAACGGATTTTCTGAAAGCCAATGAACTGAAAGTCGATTGGGAGGGTATCGAGAACGCGCCGAACGAAGCATTGGTCAATGCCCTGGCGATGATGTCGCCTTACGGGCCTGCCGAAAAGCAGGCATTGCTGGAAGCGCCTAATCTCAAGACCCGCGCTGAGATCCTGATCGCCGTGACCGAAATGGACCTTGCCAAGAAACGGACGTCGGGCGATCCGCCGCTACAGTAAGTAGCCGCTGCCTGCTGGTTACTTTTATTCTCAATCATGATACAGCGCGCATAAGCGCGGACATTGCGGAGCAATTCAATGGCGTCCATCAACGACCGGCCCGAAAGCGGCGTCGATCCGAAACTTCTGGAAATTCTGGTTTGCCCGCAGACCAAGGGCCCGCTGGAATTCGACGCAGCCAAGCAGGAATTGATTTCCCGTAAAGCGAAGCTCGCTTATCCGATCCGCGATGGCATCCCGATCATGCTGCCGGAAGAAGCCCGCAAGCTGGATTAATTAAAGCGCCTCGCCGCGCAGCAAGCGCGGCACATCGCCGGACAACCCTGCTGCCTGACGGATGAATGCGCTTTTAAGCGGCGGAATGCGATCGACCAGCCCGAGCCCGATGTCACGCACGGTCCGCAACAGGGTCGAGTGGTTTGAGAACAGCATGTTGAGCGAATTGGTTGCAACACCCATCGCCACAGTGTCGAAACGCCGCCAACGCTGATAGCGCTCCAGCACGTCCGCCTGCCCCGGATCGATTCCCAATCGCGCCGCATCGACAATTACTTCCGCCAAGGCGGCTGCGTCCTTGATGCCCATGTTGAGGCCCTGCCCCGCGATGGGATGGATCACATGCGCGGCGTCACCAATCAGAGCAAGACGCTCGCCGACGAAAGAGCGCGCGACAAAATAGCCGAGCGGAAACGCGCGCGGACTGTCGAGTGCTTTCAACTCACCGAGATGCAGACCGAAGCGAGTTTCAAGCTCGGTTTCGAATTCTTCCTTTGGAAGACCCACGATACGCGCGGCTTCGGTGCGGCTTTCGGTCCACACCAATGACGATTTCTTTCCCTTCAGGGGAAGGATTGCGAATGGACCCGCAGGCAGAAAATGTTCTTCGGCGCGTCCATGATGATCGCGCTCGTGGCCAACAGTCACGACGATTCCCGACTGATCGTAATCCCAGCCATGTGTCGCGATGCCGGCACGTTCACGCAATTTGGAGCGAGCGCCATCCGCCGCAACGAGAAGACTCGCGTCGATGTCGCGTCCGTCGCTGAGCGTGACCTTTATTCCGTCGGGGCGAGAATCGTATGACGACACCGCGAGCGCGCAGAGTTGAATGCCCACAGCTTCGGCGCGAGTCACCAGTGCGTCGATCAAGCGACGGTTTTCGACCATATGGGCGAAGGGCTCACCCGGGTCGACTTCGCCACCGAATGTCAGAAAGGTCGGGCGGACAGCGTCGCCGAGTTTCGAGTCGGTGACGACCATCTCGAGGATCGGTTGGGCATCCGCCGCAACAGCATCCCATACGCCGAGCGCTTCAAACAGTCTGCGGCAGGCCGCAACGATTGCAGATGCACGCGGGTCGCCACTTGGGCGATTCACAAACGCTGGATCGGCAACCACAATCGGGACATCAGCACCAAGACCCTGGCGCAAGGCAAGCGCCAGTCCCATTCCCGCAAATGCTCCACCGCCGATGACAATGCTGCGTTGTTGTGGCATGTGATCCCGCGCTGTTTCCGGTAGTCTTGCTCATCTCACCTCATCAGTGAAATATGGCGTAAAGAGCTATCCGAAAGACCTGTTTGATGGCTGTTGTAGCAGGGTTTTCCGACGGCAGGAAACGGACGCGGGCGCTCAAATCCCGCCGCAGATCGGAACGTGGTGAATGTCGAAAAGCCTGATTGATCTCCTGTCGATCCTCGACATTGAGCAACTCGAAGTGAACATGTTTCGCGGCAACAGCCCGAAGACGAGCTGGCAGCGCGTGTTCGGCGGTCAGGTGATCGGCCAGGCGATGGTCGCCGCGTGCCGCACGGTCGAGGGCCGACTGCCGCATTCGCTGCATTGCTATTTCATTTTACCGGGCGATCCGCAGATTCCGATTATTTACGAAGTCGAGCGGCTACGCGACGGCAAAAGTTATACGACGCGACGCGTCACCGCGATTCAGCATGGTCATGCGATCTTTTCGATCATGGTGTCGTTCCATGCTGAGGAAGAAAGTGCGTTCAATCACCAGGACAAGATGCCGGATGTTCCACCGCCGGAAAAACTGACGGCGGAGGAAGTCTCCAAGCAGCCGCTGTTCAAGGAGATGCCGGATTTCATCAAGCGCTACTATGAGTCGGACCGGCCCATCGAATTGCGGCCGGTTGAGTTAGGACGTTACTTCGGCCAGAAGATCGAGGATGGACGTATTCATGTCTGGATTCGCACGGCGGCGAAATTGCCTGACGATCCAGCCCTTCATATGTGTGCGCTCGCCTATGCGTCGGATTTTTCGCTGCTCGATGCCGTAATGGCGCGCTACGGCCGCACGCTGTTCGACAAGCGCATGATGCCCGCCAGCCTCGATCATGCGATGTGGTTTCATCGTCCCTTCCGTGCCGACGAATGGCTGCTTTACGCGCAAGACAGTCCAAGCGCCCAAGGCGGTCGAGGTCTGACGCGAGGTCTGATCTTCAAACAGGACGGCACGCTGATCGCTTCGGTCGCGCAGGAAGGCTCGGTCCGCGAACGCCGCGGAGATCCCGACAAGCCGAAATCCTGATGGATTCTGGACAAAGCGCGCCTGACCGCGTCTTTCCGCTTATTTTTTACGCGCCATGCCGGTAAAATTGGCATAGATAGAAACAAATGGGGCCGTGACCCAACGCCCACCGGAGCCAAGCCATGAAACTCGTTACTGCCATCATCAAGCCATTCAAACTCGAGGAAGTCCGTCAGGCTCTGACGGAAATTGGCGTTCACGGAATGACCGTCACCGAGGTGAAGGGCTTCGGCCGCCAGAAAGGCCATACCGAGATTTATCGCGGCGCTGAATATATCGTGAATTTCCTGCCAAAATTGCGAATCGAAATCGCAGTCTCCAGCAACCTTGCTGACAAAGCCGTGGCGGTCATCACCTCCGGCGCGCGAACGGGACAAATCGGCGACGGCAAGGTCTTTGTCACACCGATCGACAATGCCGTTCGAATCCGGACCGGCGAGACCGATAACGACGCATTGTAATCAACAACCGCACGACCGAAGCAGCGCTGCAAGACGCTGCACGGAGTTTTTTTATATCCGGGGGATACATGACGACACTGCCGAGCGCCGCCACGCGACCATTCGCCGTCTTCATCTCCTCACTCGTTGCATTTTCCATCTCGACGCCGGCTTTCGCCGAATCAGGCAAGATAGATGCCGCTGATACGGCGTGGATGATCATGGCCACCGCGCTCGTGCTCATGATGACGATTCCCGGCCTCGCCTTGTTTTACGCGGGCATGGTTCGCAAGAAAAACGTGCTTGCCACAATGGCGCAGAGTCTCACCGCAGTCGGGATCGTTTCAATTCTGTGGGTTGTCTACGGCTACAGCCTCGCCTTCGTGGGCGACGATGCGTGGCTCGGAAATCTCGAACGCGTGCTGTTGAACGGCATGGCGATGGACGGGACGAATCCAATCGCCAAGACGCTGCCGGAAGCACTCTTTGTCATTTATCAAATGACGTTCGCGATTATCACTGTGGCGTTGGTTGCGGGATCCGTCGCGGACCGCATGCGCTTTTCATCTTTCGTGATTTTCAGCATCGGCTGGTTCACTCTGGTCTACGTCCCACTTGCGCATTGGGTGTGGGGTGGGGGATTTCTTCAGCAAGCTGGCGTGCTGGATTTTGCCGGCGGCCTCGTCGTGCATCTCAGCGCGGGAACAGCCGGACTCGTTGCCGCCATCGTGATGGGCAGCCGTCGCGGATATGGTACCGAAAATCTTGCCCCTCACGATCTATCGCTTGCGGTGATCGGCACTGGTTTGCTGTGGGTCGGCTGGTTCGGCTTCAATGGCGGGTCGGCATTGAAGGCGGATTCACATGCCGTCATGGCAATCCTCGCGACGCATCTTGCGGCTTGCGCGGGCGCGATGACGTGGAGCGCAATCGAATGGTTGACGCGCCGCAAGCCGTCGGTGCTCGGCATGATTTCCGGTGCCGTCGCCGGCCTCGGCACCATCACACCCGCGTCCGGTTTCGTCGCGCCTTGGCATGGCATCGTCATCGGCGTGATGGCAGGTGCCGTTGGCGCTCAAACATCGTTTCAAGTATGACGACACGCTCGACGTGTTCGGTATCCACGGCGTGGGCGGTCTGCTCGGAACCCTGCTGGCCGGCGTATTCGCCAACGCCGCCATTGGAGGCGCAGCAGGTGCCATCGAGGGCAATTCGGGCCAAATTCTCATTCAGCTCTATGGAATTGCGGTCGTGTTCGTTTGGACCGGTGGAATGACCTACGTTCTCCTGAAGGTGACGGATGCGCTGGCAGGACTGCGCGTGAGCGAACGGCAGGAGATCGAAGGCCTCGATATTTCCCAGCACGGTGAGGCACTTCAATAGCGCGGCTCTTTTTTGCCCTCACGCTAAGCAACAATACGTCGACTTTTCGGCGTGCCTATGTTTTTGGCAATTGTGCCATTGTTCTAGGCGCGACAAAACGACTCATCTTTGAGCACACCCCCACCGGCCCAAATTCTCTCGGATTCATAATCCGTTAGGGATTGAGGCCGTTCTGGCACGGCATTTGATTCTATTGATCCCGGCTGTGCCCGTGGAGTGATCATTCTTCGCGTGGTGACCCTCAGTCGAAAACGCCCGGTCGCGTATGGACCGGGCCCAAGTGGGGAAGAATCCATGAAAATTGTTATGGCGATTATCAAGCCATTCAAACTGGAAGAGGTCCGTGACGCTCTGACCGCCATCGGCGTTCACGGTCTCACGGTTACGGAAGTCAAGGGATATGGCCGTCAGAAGGGCCATACGGAAATTTATCGCGGTGCTGAATACGCGGTGAGCTTCCTGCCCAAGATCAAAATCGAGGTCGCTATCGCCTCGAACCAGGTCGACAAGACCATCGAAGCCATCACCGGTGCTGCAAAGACCGGCCAGATCGGCGACGGCAAAATCTTCGTCATCAACCTCGATCATGCGGTCCGCATCCGCACGGGCGAAGCCGATGCCGCGGCACTTTGATTTCGCGCGTAACCTCATCCAATCAGGAGTAAAACAAATGACGTTTAAGCGTCCCGCTCGTATGGGATTGGCAGCTCTCGCAATCGGCATGATCGCCGTTGCCGGATTTGCCGGATCGGCGTTCGCCGCCGATGCACCGGTCCCCAACAAGGGCGACACCGCATGGATGCTTGTATCCAGCGCGCTCGTTCTCATGATGTCGATTCCCGGCCTCGCGCTTTTCTACGGCGGTCTCGTCCGCACCAAGAACATGCTGTCGATCCTTACTCAGGTGTTTGCGATCGTCTGTATGGTCGGCATCATCTGGGCTCTCTACGGATACTCGATGGCCTTCACCGACGGCGGCAGTCTGACGCCTTATGTCGGCGGCTTCTCGAAGGTCTTCATGAAGGGCGTCGACTCCAACGCTGTCGCAGCAACCTTCTCGAACGGCGTCGTGATCCCCGAACTCGCTTATTTCGTCTTCCAGATGACGTTCGCAATGATCACGCCCGCCTTGATCGTCGGCGCATTCGCCGAACGCATCAAGTTCTCCGCTGCGATGCTTTTCGTTCTGCTCTGGGTGACCTTCGTGTACTTCCCGATCGCGCATTGGGTCTGGTACGTCGCTGCTCCAGATGACATTGCCGCTGCCGCAAAAGCTCTTGCCGAGGCGAAGGACGCCGCTGCGAAGGCTGCTGCACAGACCAAGCTTGACGATGTCACCGGCGCAGTTGGCTGGTTGGCTGGCGCAGGTGCGCTCGACTTCGCAGGCGGCACGGTGGTTCACATCAATGCCGGTATCGCCGGTCTTGTTGGCGCGATCATCGTCGGCAAGCGTGTCGGATACGGCAAAGAAGTCATGGCTCCGCACTCGCTGACCATGACCATGATCGGCGCCTCCCTTCTGTGGGTCGGCTGGTTCGGCTTTAACGCCGGATCAAATCTTGAGTCGAATGGTGTTACGGCGTTGGCATTCGTGAACACGATGCTGGCTACCGCAGCAGCGGGCTTCTCCTGGATGATCTTCGAATGGATGTTCAAGGGCAAACCATCGCTCCTCGGCATCTGCTCGGGTGCAGTTGCGGGCCTCGTAGCCGTCACACCGGCATCAGGGTTCGCAGGTCCGATGGGCGCGCTTGTCCTCGGTCTGATCGTCTCGCCGATCTGTCTCTTCTTCGTTAGCGCGGTGAAGAACAAGCTCGGCTACGACGATGCGCTTGACGTTTTCGGCGTCCACTGCATCGGCGGCATCATCGGTGCTCTCGGCACCGGCATTCTCGTCAACCCGGATCTCGGCGGCGTCGGCATCACCGATTACACCAACATCACGGGCAACAATGCGGGTACCTACGACATGATGGCTCAGATGATCTCGCAGTGTAAGGCTGTCGGCGCCACCCTCGTTTGGTCAGGTGTGGGTTCGGCAATCCTCTACAAGATCGTCGACATCATCGTCGGCTTGCGTCCGACCGTCGATCAAGAGCGCGAAGGTCTCGACATCACCTCGCACGGTGAGCGCGCCTACAACATGTAAGGAACAACGGTCGAGGCACATACCCGGCAATGCCTCTTCCGTCGGAGGGCCCCAGCGCAAGCTGGGGCCCTTTCTTTTTGACGCCACGCCAGTCGCCGACCGGCGATGGTTAATCGGGTCTTAACCTCGCCACACCTATGGTGAAGCGATCCAATTTCGCGCGACCGGGCTGAAAACCTCAGCGCGATCGACGGACCCATCTACGGACCCTTGGGCTGGCGCTTGAGTATGGCCAAAACTGCTTCTTCCCGCACGGCTGCCGTTGCAGGCGCCCAACAGGTTGCCGACGCGATCGAACGTTCGCCATTTGCGCGGGTGACCGAACTGCTAGCGTCCCATCAACCTGGTAAGCCATTGATAAACCTATCGCTTGGCGAGCCGCAACACCCAGTCCCGGACTTCGTTGGGCCCGTGCTGGCGAAGGCCGTTGCCGGCTTCGGACGCTACCCCATCGCCAAGGGCACAGAGCCATTTCGGCAGGCCGCCGCCGCATGGGTCTCAAAACGATTCGCGCTACCCCGCGCCGTCGATCCAGATAGCGAAATTCTCGTTCTCAACGGCAGCCGCGAGGGGCTGTTTTTCGCAGCCATCGCTGCCGCGCGTTATGTCGGCCCACGCAAAGGCGCGCCTGCGATCCTGATGCCGAATCCATTTTATCCGGCTTATGCCGCAGGAGCCCGCGCGGCTGGATGCGAGGCTGTGTTTCTCCCGACCACGCGCGAGAACGGTTTTCTTCCCGACCTCGACAAGATCTCGGCTGAGACGCTCGATCGCACAGTTGCGTTCTATCTGGCGTCGCCTGCCAATCCTCAAGGTGCCGTCGCCTCACGCGACTATTTGGGTCGTGTGAAACAACTCGCCGATCGTCACGGCTTCATGGTCCTCGCGGACGAATGCTATTCGGAAATTTACACTGAGGCTGCACCCGGCAGCATGCTGGCGTCGGCAGGATCAGATTTCGCCAACGTCGTCGCATTTCAATCACTGTCGAAACGCTCCAACCTCCCAGGATTGCGCGTTGGTTTCGTCGCGGGAGACAAAAACTTTCTCGCTCGCTTTCACGAGTTGCGCAATGTCGCAGCTCCGCAAGTGCCGGTGCCGCTGCAACAGGTCGCTATCGCAGCCTACGGCGACGAAGCGCATGTCGATGAAAATCGCAGGCTCTACAAAATCAAGTTCGATCTCGCCGATCAGATTCTCGGCAGCCGCTTCGGCTACAAGCGTCCTGCTGGCGGATTTTGCATCTGGCTCGATGTGTCGGCGCATGGTGGCGGCGAGGCTGCGACAGTGAACCTTTTCAAGGATGGCGGTGTGCGTGTCATCCCCGGGAGTTATCTGGCGCGACCGCAGGCCGATGGCAGCAATCCTGGTGCCGGCTACATCCGTATCGCAATGGTTCAGGACAGTGAATCAACAGCCGAGGCGTTGCATCGAATGGTCGAAGTCTTGAATTCGTCGCGGGGGCAATAAGAGATGCCGGCGATCGAACGTGTCGTTCCCATTAGCGGACAGATGTCCGATCCGCTTCAAGAGATGATGATGCGTCGCTTGCGCGAGCTCATAGGTCTCGCCCTCGTTGGATTTGCGGGCGTGATGGCTTCAGCGTTGATGACGTGGTCGGTGGCCGATCCAAGTCTCAGTCACGCGACATCCGGCGCGATACGAAACGTCATCGGCTGGCCGGGCGCAATTGGCGCCGACATGCTGATGCAGATTCTCGGACTCGGTTCGATAATGCTGATCCTTCCCATCGCGATCTGGGGGTGGCGGTTGATGACGCATCGCCATTTCGATCGCGAAGCGCTGCGCATCGCATGCTGGATATTGTCCGCAGTGATTGCAGCCGGCCTTGCAAGCTGTTGTCCGCGCGGCGGCACGTGGCCTTTGCCGACAGGGTTGGGCGGCGTCGTCGGCGATGCGCTGGTGCGCGTTCCGGCCGTGGTATTCGGGCCGCCAGGATTCCTTTATCGATCGACGCTCGGCGTAATTCTGTTCGTCACCATGCTCGCGACCTTTGTGTTCGCAAGCGGCGCGGGTTCGCAGGCGAAGGTCGTTGAGCGATCAATGCCCGTCGACGATGACGAGGATTTCGACCTTGATGACGACGATCAAGGCTCGCTGACACTGGGCTGGATTGCGCATGCGTCAATGAGCACGCGAGCCCGCATCGGCCGCATGTTCTCGTCATTGTTCTCGATGCTTCTCGGACGTGGCGAAAATGGGCCGGTCCGCTCCTTCGACCGCCTTGAACCAAATCTTGGGCAAGGCCGCCGCGCGCCATCACTGGTGCCGCGAGATGAAATGGATTTCGACGAGGAAGAAGACGAAGAGCCGGCGCCTCGCACACGCAAACGCGCGGAGCCGAAACCTGTTGTGCGCAAGGGCGCGTTCGTGCTGCCGCCATTGTCGGTTCTTGCTGCGCCTAAGGCATCCGATCGAATTACGCAAAGCAAATCCGAACTCGATGAGAATTCGCGCGCACTCGAAGGCGTGCTGCAGGATTTCGGCGTTCGCGGAGAAATCACCGAGGCAAATCCGGGTCCGGTCGTGACACTTTATGAACTCGAACCTGCACCCGGCATCAAGTCATCGCGCGTCATCGGTCTCGCCGACGACATTGCGCGCTCGATGAGCGCGCTATCGGCGCGCGTTGCCGTTGTACCGGGCCGCAATGCCATCGGCATCGAACTGCCGAACGAACAACGCGAAAAAGTTTACCTGCGTGAATTGCTGTCGACCAAGGAATCCGGCGACTCAGCCGCCAAACTTCCGCTCTGTCTTGGCAAAAATATCGGCGGTGCGCCCGTCATCGTCGATCTCGCCCGCATGCCGCATTTGTTGATTGCCGGCACCACCGGCTCCGGTAAATCTGTTGGCATCAATACGATGATCCTTTCGCTGGTCTATCGGCTGCGTCCCGATCAGTGCCGCCTCATCATGGTCGATCCGAAAATGCTGGAGCTTTCCGTCTATGACGGCATCCCGCATCTGCTGACGCCCGTTGTCACTGACCCAAAGAAAGCTGTCGTCGCGCTGAAATGGGCGGTGCGCGAAATGGAGCAGCGCTACAAGAGCATGTCGAAGCTCGGCGTTCGAAATATCGACGGCTATAACGCGCGCATCGCCGAAGCAAAAGCGAAGGGCGAGGAACTGACTCGCAAGGTGCATACTGGCTTCAACAAGGAGACCGGCAAGGCGATCTACGAGGAAGAACAACTCAGTCTCGAACCGTTGCCCTACATCGTCATCATAGTGGACGAGATGGCGGACCTTATGATGGTCGCCGGCAAGGACATCGAAGGCGCAGTGCAGCGACTTGCGCAGATGGCGCGTGCTGCCGGATTGCACGTGATCCTTGCTACTCAACGTCCATCGGTCGACGTCATCACCGGCACCATCAAGGCGAATTTCCCGACGCGCATTTCGTTTCAAGTCACATCGAAGATCGACTCGCGCACAATTCTCGGCGAGATGGGCGCGGAGCAACTGCTCGGCCAGGGCGATATGCTCTATATGGCGGGCGGCGGCCGCATCAGCCGCGTCCACGGTCCATTTGTGTCCGACGAAGAAGTCGAGAAGATCGTTCGCCATCTGAAGGCGCAAGGCCAGCCCGAATATCTCGAAGCCGTCACAGCCGAAGAAGAAACCGGCGAAGATGGCGCGGTGTTCGACGCCACCGGAATGGGCAGCGGCGAAGGCGATCTGTTTTCGCAAGCCGTGGCCATCGTCAAACGCGACCGCAAGGCCTCCACCAGCTACATCCAGCGCAGGTTGCAGATCGGCTACAACCGGGCCGCGACCCTGATGGAGCGTATGGAAGAAGAAGGTATTGTGGGACAGCCCAATCACGCCGGAAAACGTGAAATTCTCATTGCTGAGGAAGAAGACCGGTTCTGATAGCTTGCAAGCCAGTCGATTCGAGCCGCGAAATCGCCACAGGACGGGGGTAGCCCCGTCACAACCAAAGAAAATCCTGACAGGACGAACAGTTGAAAAATTCCAATCGCCCTGAATCGCGCCGCCTGCGCCATGATGGCGCAACGACTTTCAAATTTGGCGTGACGCTGCCGACCCTGATTTTTGCAGTTGCATTCATTGCCGCGCCTTCATTTGCGCAGGTGCCGGTGCCAAAAGCTGCGCCCAAATCGCGCGACGCGACCGACGCACCGCGCGCAAAGCCACCGGTAATTGCACCGAACAGTCAGTCAGAGGCCCCGCCCAATCCAATCATTCCGGATTTGCGCAGCCTATTCGGTGCCGGACCCGCGCCAGCTGTTACCTTCGACGCCAACCAGAAAATTCTCGCTAGCAAGGTGAGCGCCTATATTTCCAGTCTCCAGAACCTGACCGGCAATTTCGTGCAGGTCGGACCTGACGGTAGCCGAACCACGGGCGACTTTTATATCCAGAAGCCAGGCAAATTGCGCTTCGAGTACGACGCGCCATCGCCCATCGCGCTCATCGCCGATGGCACCACACTCGCAGTTCGCGACAGTAAGCTGGCGACGCAGGACATTTATCCGCTGTCGCAAACGCCGTTGCGTTATCTGCTGTCGGATCGTATCGACCTGATGAAGGACACCACAGTCGTCGGTGTCACCGCAGATGATATTTTCATCAGCGTCACTATCGAGGAAAAACAACCATTGGTCGGCACCAGCCGGTTGATGCTGATGGTTGGCGCGAAGGACAATCAACTCAAGCAGTGGACCGTGACCGATCCTCAGGGCTACGACACCACGGTCGC
>JAPLPA010000554.1:0-346 GCA_026400415.1 Afipia sp.
CAAGGCTTCCGCCGGAATTCAGCGGCAAGCGCTCGCTGCCCTGATCATCCCGAAGGTCGATGCAGACTTTGAGCTTGATCGCGCGATTAAGATCGTGGCCGTGCACAAGCGTTGCGAAGCCGCCGAGATCGATCAGTCCGCCAGCGATGGTCTGGTCCGGGTCGGCGTTCCGGCGCTCAAGGATTTCGCGCAAGTAGTGCAGCGACTGAAGGATCGTGCTCTTGCCGGCGCTGTTTGGGCCGAAGAGCAAAGTGATCGGCTTCAGATCAATGACCTGCGGTCTTCCGACCCCCTTGAAGTTCTCGATTTCGATCCGGCTGAGGCGCATCTGGCGATCCTAAAGCTC
>JAPLPA010000554.1:423-2201 GCA_026400415.1 Afipia sp.
TCACCAGTTGGCGTGATCATCTTCTGAATGCTCGCGTGTGATTTCCTCATCAGATCGGCAAATGTCTGTTGTTGCCGCATTGGCGGCTTTCGAATCTTGATTTGGCGAATAATGCCAAGATTTAAGCCATCCATTATCGCCCCCTTGTTCGCGGCACGAATCTGATCGATTACGACCGGATCAGAATGGATCGCAAAGGAAAGAACTTCTGGTAGAAGTTTATTCTGATCGCACGTTATTGACGCCAGATGTTTTGTCGTAATCGCTTCGGGAATGTTATCAGGGACGACAGCTGACCTTCCAGTGGTGCCCATAATCGTAATGATTACATCGTGAGGAAAAACGCGATATCTTCGAAGCTATTCATACTTCTCGTGCGTAATAAATCGGCGCTCCGCCCATTGGAATTTGTTTTTCACCGCATTGTCGATTCCTAGGACAGCAATGCCCTCATTAACAAATTCACCATGCAAGAGCGCGCTGCCAAATGGCCCAGAGCGAATTGATCCTCGCTTATCCGCCGCTAGCGACTCAATGGAGGCGGGCTCCCAGTCCTCGTAGCTAGGATGCTTTAGTCCAACGAGGTTCAAATAAGCGGAGCGCAGGAAATCATCCGCAAGGGTAAGCGCTTGTTCGCGCTTGCGGCGGATGACGTCGGCCTTGTCGAGGATCACCGCGATCCCCGCGACCTTGAGCTTCTTGATTAAGCTGCGAGAATTTCCCTTCAAGCAATCGGCCCAAGAACCGGGCATCCCACTCCCGTGGATTTCTCAGACGCATGCGCGCGACAGTGCTGCCGACTGCGCCGCTCACTCCGTAGCCAACAGTGCCCGCATTAGCACCGTCCCAAACGATGCAGAGATCATTCTCGGTCGCTAGGATAGGCTTTGGATCGACGGCGAACTTGGTCGGCTTAACTCCACGAACCTCGTCAATCTGGATGTAGGGAAAGGAGCCAGAAACCTGGCTGTCCGAAACTGCCGGGGCTTTCTTGCCTTTCCTGATCTCAAGGACCTCGCCGAGTGTCTTTGTGGTAGTCATCCGAGCAGTTCCTCAAGCTCGGCGAGATCTGCCGCGATGTCTTCGTTCAACTTCTTCATCCGATCGATAATAACGGACGGTGGCTCGTACTCCTGTGCAATTTGCGGGCGAACCCTGTATTTGTTGAGCGACAAGTCATAGTTAGCGTCTCGAATATCCTTCGCAGGCACCATGAACGCTTTTTGCGTACGGTCAGTATCGCGCTTGGCATCTCGATTGCGCCAGGCTGCAAGGCAGACGGGTAGATCGTTCGCTTCGACCGGATCGCGCTTATCGTCGAGCGAAAATCCGTCTGCTTCAACGTTGTAGAAGAACACGTCGTCTGTGCGTCCGCCCTTGGTGAAGAAGAGGATGCCCGTTGAGACGCCGGCATACGGTCTGAACACGCCGCTCGGTAGCGAGATCACCGCTTCTAGCTGGTTGTGGTCTAGCAAGAGCTTGCGCAAAGCCACATGGGCAGTTGACGAGCCGAACAGCACGCCGTCCGGCACGATCGTCGCCGATCGTCCGCCTTTGTCCAGCATGCGCAGGATCAATACGAGGAAGAGTAATTCCGTCTTTTTGGTCTTCACCTGGCGAAGCAGCGAGGCGTGAACGTCCTGGAAATCAAGGCTGCCCTTGAAGGGCGGATTCGCCAGAATGATGTTGAAACCTCCGGCCGCGGCCTTCGGAAACTTGTCCGTGAAGCCTGCGCTCAACGTGTCCTGATAGTGGATATCCGGATCATCCACACCGTG
>JAPLPA010000060.1 GCA_026400415.1 Afipia sp.
AAATCACATCGTCCTGAATCAGCGCGTGAGTACCGACAATCAGATCGATGTCGCCGGCTGCAAGACGCGCGAGAATGTCTTTGCGTTCCTTGCCTTTTTCGCGGCCAGTGAGAATTGCCACTTGAAGTCCAGCGGCTTCCGCCAGCGGCGTAATCGTCTTGATATGCTGACGCGCGAGAATTTCTGTCGGTGCCATCAGGGCGGATTGCTTTCCCGCTTCCGCGACGGCTGCCGCAGCCAGAAGCGCCACGACCGTCTTGCCTGATCCGACATCGCCCTGCAGCAAGCGCAGCATGCGGATCGGCTTTGCGAGATCCTCGGCAATTGCCTTTGCGGCTTCCTGCTGCGAATTCGTCAGCGCATAGGGCAGCGCGTCGATAATCTTGTTTCGGATTTTACCGTCGCCCGCATGCCGCGCACCAGCCGGACGCCGCAGTTGCGCGCGCACCAATGCCAGCGCCAGTTGACCGGCAAGCAATTCGTCGAAGGCAAGCCGCGACCAGAATTTTTCTTGCGGCAGGATGTCGGTGAGTTCATCCGGCTCATGAACGCGATGCAACGCCTCGGTGAGGGGCGGAAAGGAACAGCGCCGGAATACTTCCGGGCTGATCCATTCCGGCAATTCAGGAAGCTTGGCGAGCGCCTGCGTCATTGCGCGTTTGATTGATCCAATAGCGAGGCCCTCGGTCAGCGGATAGACCGGATCTATGCCGGAGAGCGTCGCGAGACCTTCCTCGTCGACGACACGATCCGGATGCACCACCTGCAACGTGCCGTCGAACATCTGCGCGGTGCCGGATACGTACCGCTTCTCGCCGACCGGAAGAAGCTTCTCGACATATCCGGGCTGCGCGCGAAAATATGTCAGCATCACATCGCCGGTCTCGTCGCTGGCATAGACCACGTGCGGCGCCTTCGCGCGACCCGGCGGCGAGGGACGATGACGGTCGATGGTGACTTCAAGCGTGACGATGGTGCCGGGAACCGCGTCGCGAATTTTTGGCCGCGCGCGGCGATCGATCACATTCGACGGCAGATGCAGCAGGAGATCGACAAGCCTCGGCGTCTCTGCGCGGTCCAGCAGATAGCGAAACAATTTATCCTGCTTCGGGCCGACGCCTTGAAGGCTGGTGACGGGTGCAAACAGCGGATTGAGCAGTGCAGGGCGCATCACGCGACTCTCTGAGCGAATTCGACAGTCTGCTTTTGCATAACGCGAATGCGCGCCAAGAGAAACACCAAGAGAAATGCTGACATTCCCGTTCGCTATGTCTATATCAGCCTCGCCCGGCATGTCCGGGCTTTTGGCGTTGGAGAAAATCGCACATGACCGGATCGACACGATCGAGCGAGGGTCTGGATGACCGCCGCAAGCGGCTGTTATTTCGGTGCTGGCATCGTGGCACGCGAGAGATGGACATGATTCTGGGCGGCTTTGCCGACGCACATATCGCCGATCTGAGTGACGCAGACATTGCCGATCTGGAGCGGCTGATCGACTTGCCGGACCCGGATCTCTATGCCGCGCTCTCCGGCGGCGCGCCGCTTGCAACGGATTATGCCAAGGGAATTTTCCTGCGTATTAAGCAATCGACCGAAAGTCCCCGCGCGTAATGGCCTCAAACATTTCTCCAGCGAATTTATTGCGGCCGGGGCACGCGATCACGCTCTTCAATGTTGCGGAGGGTGCCGAGGTACTGGTTGTCTCCGATTTGGCGCGCGCGGTTGCCGCGAGGCAAAACCCTCCCGCCGTGAGCCTCGGGGTCGTCTGTCGCGACGGGCCGCGCATGGCGCAACTGGCACGAGCGTTGGAATTCTTCGCGCCGGATTTGCCGGTGATGCAATTCCCAGCCTGGGACTGCCAACCTTATGACCGAGTGTCGCCGCATGGCGGAATTTTGGCGCAGCGCCTCACCACATTGGCGCGGCTCTCGCGTCTCAAGGGAAGTTCAAAGCCGCTCATCGTTCTCACCACGGTCAACGCCATCGTCCAGCGCGTTCCGGCACGCGAGATCGTCGCTGCGCAGGCACTCTCGGTCGCACCGGGCCAGATCGTGTCGATGGAATCGATCCAGACATGGCTGGAGCACAATGGATACGGCCGCGTCTCGACCGTGCGCGAACCCGGCGACTACGCCGTTCGCGGCGGCATCCTCGATCTGTTTCCCGCTGGGCTCGATCAGCCGGTCAGATTCGATTTCTTTGGCGACACTTTGGAGTCGATCCGTACTTTCGATGCTGAATCGCAACGCACACTAATCGACATGCGCGCTCTGGATCTTGTGCCGGTTTCGGAGTTTCAGCTCGTCACCGAAACCATCAAGCGTTTCCGCATGGGCTATGTGGCGCAGTTCGGCGCGCCGCAACGCGACGACGCGCTCTATGAGGCGGTCAGCGAAGGCCGTAAGCATCCCGGCATGGAGCATTGGCTGCCGCTGTTCGCGGAAAAGATGGATACCCTATTCGACTATCTCGGCGCCGCACCCATCGTGATGGAGCCGCAGGGTGAAGATGCAGCGCGCGAACGCTTCAAGCAGATCAATGATCATTATGAGTCGCGGCGCGATGCGGTGAATACGCCGGGAGGTGGTGCCGTTTACAATCCGCTGCCGCCGGATCGATTGTATTTGACCGAGGCGGATTGGACGCGCGAACTCGATCAGGCGTCATTGGCGAGAATGACGCCGTTCGATCAGCCTGCGGACGAGAAATCCATCCTTGATATCGGCCTTCGGCAGGGGCGCGACTTCGCACCGGAACGCGCGGACGCAAAGATCAACGTGTTCGAGCGCGTGGTGGCGCATATCGGCGAACTGCAAAGCGCGCGCAAGAAAGTCATTGTTGCGTTGTGGTCTGAAGGCTCGCGCGAGCGCATGTCCTCGATGTTGAAGGATCACAAGCTCCTCAACATCACCAGCATCAATGCATGGCGCACGGTGCAGCCGACGCCGCGCAACGAGACAATGCTTGCGGTCCTCGGCATCGAGTCAGGTTTCGAATCTGAGACAGTCGCCCTCATCACCGAGCAAGACATTCTCGGCGACCGTCTGGTGCGGCCGCGCAAGCCGAGCCGAAAGCTGGACAATTTCATCTCCGAAGTCACATCGCTGGCGACCGGCGACATCGTGGTGCATGTCGAACACGGCATCGGACGCTTTGTCGGGTTGCAGACGCTGCAGGTGGGCGGCGCGCCGCATGATTGCCTCGAGTTGCATTACGCGAACGAGACAAAACTATTTCTTCCCGTTGAGAATATCGAACTGCTGTCGCGCTTCGGTTCCGATCAGGCCAATGTTGAACTCGACAAGCTCGGTGGCTCAGGTTGGCAGGCGCGCAAGGCGAAGCTCAAAAATCGCATTCGCGAGATTGCGGGCGAGCTGATCAAGATTGCCGCCGAGCGGCATATTCACACCGCGCCGAAATTTCCGTTACACCAAGGCACCTACGACGAATTCTGCGCGCGTTTCCCCTATGAGGAAACCGAAGATCAATTGGGTGCGATCACCGCGACGCTGCACGATCTCGATGCCGGCAAGCCGATGGACCGGCTGATTTGCGGCGATGTCGGCTTCGGCAAAACCGAAGTCGCACTCCGCGCAGCCTTTGCGGTCGCGTTGGACGGCAAGCAGGTGGCGGTCGTTGTCCCAACGACCTTGCTTGCGCGCCAGCATACCAAGACATTCACGGATCGCTTCAAAGGTTTTCCGGTGAA
>JAPLPA010000017.1 GCA_026400415.1 Afipia sp.
GTTTTCGTTCGCGTACCGCGATGCCATAGCAATGCTTGCACTTTTCATCGTGCTGATCGTCCGGCCGCAGGGTCTGGTCGGTAAGCGTACGGTTGACAGGATATAGGGAGCACTCGTTGTGTCATACTGGTTCACCATCGCGGCGCTCACCGGCGTCAACGTGCTGCTTGCCTACAGCGTTTATGCGAGCTTCATGAGCGGGCAGGTGTCGATCGGGCAGGCCGCGTTCTTCGGCGTTGGTGCCTATGTCGGCGCGAGCCTGACCGTCCTCGCTGGATTCGATCTGACGTCGGCCGTTCTCGTTGCAGGATTCGCCGCCGCCGCTGCGAGCCTGTTCGTCGGCGTACCGACGCTGCGGCTGAAAGGCTATCATTTCACGATTGCAACAGTCGCTTTTGCGGAAGCTGTACGCGTCATTCTTCACAATACGAAATACGGGCGGCCACGGTCGTCGGGAAATGTCGGCGACCAGTGGCTCGGTCCCGATGGCGCGACCGGCTTCCGCCATATCAGCTACCTCAACGACAATGGCATCTCGACGGGGCAGTACGCGCTGATTGTCTGGGCGATTGTGATCGTCGTCATCGTCGCGTTCTTTTTCGTGGAACAGTCGCGCATTGCGCGCATCTTGCGTACCATTGAGGAAGACGAAGTCGTGGCGCGGTCGATCGGCGTGCCTGTCGCACGTTACAAAGTCGCAGCCTTTGTTTGCGGCGGCTTCATCGCGGGCATGTCGGGTGCACTTTACGCGCATATTCTGACCTTCATAAGCGGCAACGATTTCGTCATCCATCTGTCCACGATTGCTTTGGCGTTTGTCGTCATCGGCGGCGGACAGACGATGTGGGGGCCATTGCTCGGCGCGGTGCTCCTGACGGTTCTCCCGGAGATATTGCGGCCGATCCGCGAGTTTCGCATCGAGCTGTTCGGCCTGCTGATCATTCTGGTGATGCTGTTCCGCCCGACTGGCATGATCTCGGCGGCGACAGTACGCCGTTGGGGGTCGGCGCTGGTTGCGAAGGCCAAGGTGAAGCGGCCGACGCAGGCATTCTGAACCTGATCGTTTGGACATACACGATGCTGCAGACCGCGGTGGAAGGGCTGGCTTACGGCGGGTTTTATGCACTGCTCGGCCTTGGCTTTTTCCTGACCTACGGCGTTCTCCGCCGCATCGATCTGGCCTACGGCACTGTCGTGATGACGTCGGTCTATCTCGGCGCAATGGTGGCAGGCGGCTTGGGTCTGTCATGGCTGGCTGTTCTTGCGCTGACGCTTGTCGTCGGCATCCCGCTGTCTTTAGCCGTGGCCTACATCGCCTTCGTTTTGGTACGTCACGACGCACGCTTCTCGAGGGTCTGCAGATCAGGATCGATCACCTTTTGATTCTTGCGCTCGGTCTCGTGATCGCTTTTCTCATTGCCAGATTTCTCGCGACATCGCGCACGGGCAGAGCCATTCGCGTTTCGGCCTACGATGCCAATGTCGCGGCGCTGCTTGGCATTTCGCACCGCCGAATGCTGGTGCTGGCCACGATCATCGCATCGTCGGTCGGCTGCATCGCCGGATGGTCGTTCGCGATGGCGCAATCCGCGATCGACCTGCATTTCGGAATGTGGGCGACGGTCAAAGGCCTCATCATCCTCGTTCTTGGCGGCACGCAAAGCATTGTCTTCATCGTGACGGCTGCGCTCGGTCTCGGTGTGGCAGAGCGCGTCGGCAGCGAAGTGATCGGATCGGGCTATCGCGATCTGGTGGGTTACGGCCTGATCCTTCTGTTGCTGGCGAGCGAGCCGTTTCTTCGCAAGGGCGAAGCACAGTCTGGGGACGGACGATGAACCAGATCGTCGCCATCACGCCGATGTTCAGCATTTCGCTCATCCTTGCATTGAGCTGCTATCTCGTTCTGAAATCCGGCGAGATATCGTTCGGCCAGCAGGCATTCTTCGGTGCCGGTGCCTATGCCGGCGGAATTCTCACGACGATGTTAGGCTGGTCGCTCGTGCCCGCGCTCATGCTTTCTGCATTCGCGGGTGCTGCTGTTGCGGCGACAATTGGGGTAAGCCTGTGTCGCGTGTCGGGATTTCGTTTCACGCTGATGACGCTGGTGCTCGGCGAGTTCGCCAAGGAAGTGTTCGTCAAGATAGAATGGCGGCGCGTGTCCGATGGCCGCGCGGTTGGGCCTGAAGGTCCGCTCGGATTTCCTGGTATCGAGTACTATTACAACCACGGGATTCAGCACCACATGCAGGCGCTGATCGCCGTATGCATCGCCGCATTGTGTGTCGTGGCGGTGTGGCTCTACGGCCGGACAAATCCGGGACGGCGACTCATCGCTGTGGCGGGCGATCCGGTGCTGGCTGCAAGTGTCGCGATCAACCCGATCCGAACCCGGTTGCAGGCTTTCGCCATCGCAGGCGCAGTCGCGGGACTTGGTGGCGGAGTGTTCGCCCATCAGGCGACATATATAGAGGCATCGAATTTCAGCTTGATGGTCGGCGTGCACGCGGTCGCCTATACGCTGCTCGGCGGGCTTGCGAGCGTGCTCGGTCCTGTCGCCGGAACGACGCTCGACATCGTGTTTCTTGAAGGACTGCGCGTCGTGGGCGCGTATCGCATGGTCGCATTCGGAAGTCTGATCGTGCTTATGCTGATCCTGCGGCCAAAGGGACTTCTCGGGACGCGCACCGGAGGCACAACATGACTTCGGTTTTGGAAGCAGTCGGAGTTTGCAAATCATTCTCCGGAGTCACAGCTCTCGACGATCTGGAAATTGCGATTGAGGACGGCGTGCTGTTTGGATTGGTCGGCGCAAACGGTGCCGGCAAGACGACGGCGTGCTGGCAGATAGCCAAGTGTTGCGGGATTCGACATTGGCGACCTGCGGCCATGGCAACGCGCGGGGCGGGGAGTTGGCCGCACCTTTCAGGAAAGCCGTCTGTGGTATGATCTCACAATCGAGGATCATTTCCACGTAGCGCGAGATGCCGCGCGTCAAAGTAAAGGTGATGCGCCAGACGTAGGCGACATCGACAAGATGTGCGCCGCGGTCGAAATGCCGAAGGCGATGCTGAATCGCTTTCCATCGCAGATGCGGTTGCTTGACCGCCGCCGCGCCGAACTTGCGATGGCGGCTCTCAATGCATCCAATCTTCTATTGGTGGACGAGATCGGTGCCGGCCTCGATGTCGAGGAAACGCGAGCGCTCTATCGGCTGATCCGACAGATGGTCGATGGGAAGCGCGTTCGCGCCGCGATCCTTGTAGAGCACAAGCTCGAACTGCTCGCGGCGTTCGCCACGGAAATTGCGCTGATCGAGGACGGCCGGATTCGCCAGCGCGCCCATTGCAGGAAGCCGGCTGAGGTTTCCGATCTGATGGATCGCATGTTCGACCGCCGCAGGGGTGGCACTGAATTTCTTCAATGATGGAGATGCTCCGATGACTATGCAAAACTTCAAACATATCTCTGCTGCTGCGTTCTTTATGTTTGTCTCCGCCGTCTGGCTGGTCACGCCGGCAATCGCGCAATCCGCGGCGCCGCTGTCGGTCGAGTGGACGCTTGCGAAAACGAGCAAACCGCTGGAACGCGAAGCCGTGATTACTGTGAAAAATGCGCAGGGCCAGCCGGTGTCTGACGCGAATATCGAGGTCAATGTCGATATGCCGAGCATGCCGATGATGCATGCAGTGCCGAAGGCCATCGCGACGCCGGCGGGTGAGCCGGGACGGTATAGGACAAAGTTCACGCTCGAGATGGCGGGCGAATGGGCGGCGCAGATCGAAGTGACAAAACCCGTCCGTACCAAGGTCGTCAAGAAATTCAACGCCGATTGATCCTTATCAGCGGGGCATCGGTTGAACTGAGTCCCGATCAACAACAAGAAGTAGGAATCCTCCCATGCCCGGTCCATTGAGTGGCGTACGAGTGCTTGATCTGACGGGCGTTGTGTCGGGTCCGTTTGCGACGATGTTTTTGGCGGATCAGGGTGCCGATGTCCTCAAGATCGAGCCGATCGGCGGCGACATCACGCGGCGTAGCCGCGCCACCATCGACAAGGCCGGCGAGTTCTCAGCACTTTTCATCTCGTCCAATCGCGGCAAGCGCTCGCTGTCGATCGACATGAAGAGCGAGGCGGGGCGCGAGGTGCTGGCCAAGCTCGTGGCGCAGTCCGACGTGCTGGTGCAGAACTTCCGCCCCGGCACGATGGAGCGCCTCGGTCTGGGCGCGGATGAGTTGCGCGCGCGCCATCCGCGGCTGATCTACGTGTCGATCAGCGGCGTCGGCGAGACCGGGCCTTATGTGAAGAAGCGCGTCTACGATCCGATCATCCAGGGGTTGTCGGGATTTGCCGACATCCAGTCGCAGCCGGTCACCAACCGTCCGCAGATGATCCGCACCATTGTGGCCGACAAGACCACGGCGGTGTTCACCGCGCAGGCGGTGTCATCGGCTCTGTATGCAAGAGAGAAGACCGGCAAGGGCGACCACATTCAGGTGGCGATGCTCGATGCGATGATCTCCTATCTGTGGCCGGAAGGCATGATGCAATACACCGTGGTGGGAGGCGAGGCGGCGGCCGGCGATCCCAACGACCGGCCTGACCTGGTGTTCAAGACCTCGGACGGCTACATCACGGCCGGCACGATCTCGGACTCTGAATGGCAGGGCTTCTGCAAGGCGTCGGGCGATCCGGACCTGGCGAGGGACGAACGCTTCGCAACGCCGACAGCGCGCAACCAGAATGCCACCGCACGCATCAACAAGATGCAGGAGTACATCGCCGGACACACCACCGCCGAATGGCTCGAGAAACTCGACGCCGCCGACGTGCCCTGCGCGCCGATCCTGCGCCGTGGCGAGATCATCCAGAACGAGCAGGTCGTTGCGCGCGGCATCATCACGGAGTTCGATCAGCCGACGGTAGGCCGCGTGCGTCAGCCGAAACCAGCCGCGCGCTTTGCGATCAATGAAGCCGTCATCGGCGGCCCGGCCCCGCGCGTTGGCGAGCACTCCCGCATCGTGCTGCAAGACCTCGGATACTCGGACGCGGCAATAGAGAAGATGATTGCAGATAACGCCGTCAAGGCTACGCCGCGCGATTGAGCGCACCGCAATTCAAGGAGTTTGACATGTCTCAACAAAAAGGTGCGGTGTTGCTGGTCGGCGCGGGCGATGCGATTGGCGCGGCTGTCGCGCGGCGGTTCGCGGAGGGTGGCTACAAAGTCTGCATCGCCCGCCGTGAAGGCGAGAAATCGAAGGCGCTGGCGGACGAGTTGGTGGCTAAGGGATTCTTTCTGCGCCCCTTCAGCGTCGACGCGCGCAAGGAGGAAGAGGTTCAGAAACTTTTCGCCGACGTCGAAAAGAGTGTCGGCCCCATCGAGGTCTGTTTGTTCAATGCCGGCGCGAACGTTGCAAAGCCACTCCTTGAGACGACCGACAAACTGTTCTTCAAGGCTTGGGAACTGGCGTGCTATGCGGGATTTCTCGTTGGCCGCGAGGCCGCACGTTACATGGTGAATCATGGACGCGGAACGATCCTGTTCACGGGTGCGACGGCCAGCGTTCGCGGCGGCAAGAATTTTGCGGCGTTTTCATCGGCGAAGTTCGGTTTGCGCGCTGTAGCGCAGGCGATGGCGCGTGAACTCGGCCCGAAGAACATTCACGTCGCGCATCTTCTGCTGGACGCCGCCGTCGACAGCGAAGCCATCCACCAGCGTATGAAGGCAGCGACCGGAATCGATGCGGCCGACATTCCGCCCGACAGCCTAACCAGAACATCCTCGATTGCGGATGTGTTCTGGTTCCTGCATCATCAGAGCAAGGACGGCTGGAGTCACGAACTCGATCTGCGTCCGTCGATGGAGACGTGGTGATGGCAGAGCAATTGGTACTCTGGGGCGTCGGAACACCGCGCACGCTCCGCGCTCATTGGGCTCTTCACGAATTAGGGCTCGCCTATAACATGCGACCAATTCTCCCGCGCTCCGGCGAAACTAAAACGCCGGAATATACTGCGCTGAACCCACGGCAGAAGATTCCGCTGCTACAGGACGGAGCTTTCGTTATCGGAGAGAGTGCCGCCATCGTCGCCTATCTCGCGCGGAAATATTCGCACGCCGACTGTAAGCTCGTTCCGGATGCGACCGAAGATCAAGCTCGGTGGCTCGAATGGTGTTTCTTCATTGCGACAGAACTAGATTCGACAACGTTATATGTTATCCGGCGCCATGGGACGAATCTTAGCCATCTTTATATCGACGCGCCGGAAGTGGTGGCGCAAGCGGGCGAATATTTCAGGGCGCAGCTCAAGCATGTAGAAGTTGCACTTTCCGATGGGCGTAGCTATTTAATGGGCGATACCTTTACGACGGCAGATATCTTGCTGACGACTTGTCTGACTTGGGCTTTGGATTACGGCGTCGGTATTTGCGACAACGCGGTTCCTTATCTTGATCGCGTGAAATCGCGCGCGGGCTACATCTCTGGCTTGGCGGCTAACCTCGCCAAAATTTGATCGAATGGATTGGGACAATATCCACTTCTTTTTTGGGTATTGTGACTGTTGTAAATCAAGTCCGTCAAGTCACGGAGAGGGGACTTACCGATGAAGCTTTACGATTTGAAAGCTGGTATGAACCCGCGCCGCGTTCGAATCTTTCTGGCGGAGAAGGGACTGACAATTCCACGCGTCGAGGTCGATATGCCCGGCGGCGAGAACCAGCGTGCGCCGTATCTT
>JAPLPA010000016.1 GCA_026400415.1 Afipia sp.
GGATTTTCCGTCATCTCACGCGCCTGCGCGTCGGTGATGACGCCTTGCTCCACATAAAAGCCTAGTGCCTTGCCAACCGCTTCGTCTTCAGTTTCCGCGACGAACACTTTGTCGTCCGGTCCGTACCATGCCGGAATTTGATGACCCCACCACAGCTGGCGCGAGATGCACCACGGCTGGATGTTGTCCATCCATTCGAAGTAGGTCTTTTCCCAATTTTTCGGGACGAACGATGTCTTTCCGCTGCGCACCGCTTCAATGGCTGGCTGCGCGAGTGTCTTCGCATCGACGTACCATTGGTCCGTCAGATATGGCTCGATCACGACACCAGAGCGGTCGCCATGCGGCACCATGTGCGTGTTCGGTTCGATCCTTTCGAGAAAGCCTGCTTCCTCGAGTTTGGCGACGATCCACTTGCGCGCCTTGAAGCGATCCAGGCCGTGCAACTCTTCAGCGAGCATCAGGGCAGCTTCGGGAAGACCGAGCAGATAATCCTCGTTGCTTGACAGCGTGATGCGGCCTTCCTGATCGATCACGCTGATCGACTTTAAGTCGTGCCGTTTGCCGACTTCGAAATCGTTGAAATCGTGCGCGGGCGTGATCTTCACCGCGCCCGATCCTTTTTCGGGATCGGAGTATTCGTCCGCAACAATCTTGATGTGACGTCCGACCAGCGGCAACACCACGTTCATGCCGACCAGATGCGTGTAGCGCTCGTCTTCGGGATTCACCGCAACGCCGGTGTCGCCGAGCATTGTCTCGGGACGTGTCGTGGCGACCACAATGTAGCTCGATGGATTTTCCGGTTCGAACTTACGGCCTTCGATCGGGTAGCGCAGATACCAGAGGCTCCCCTTCACTTCGATCTGCTGCACTTCCAGATCCGAAATCGCGGTGAGCAATTTCGGGTCCCAGTTCACAAGGCGCTTGTCCTTGTAGATCAGTTTCTGATTGTAGAGTTCAACGAATACTTTCGCGACCGCGCGCGACAGCCCCTCGTCCATCGTGAATCGTTCGCGCGACCAGTCGCACGAAGCTCCAAGACGCTTTAGCTGGTTGACGATGACGCCGCCGGATTCAGCCTTCCATTTCCACACGCACTCGAGAAATTTCGCGCGGCCCATGTCGCGGCGGCCCGGCTCCTGCCGTTCCTGCAACTGCCGCTCGACGACCATTTGCGTGGCAATGCCCGCGTGATCGGTGCCCGGTTGCCAGAGCACATCACGTCCGCGCATGCGCTCGAACCGGCAGAGAATATCCTGCAGCGTGTTGTTGAGCGCGTGGCCCATATGCAGCGAGCCGGTGACGTTCGGCGGCTGAATCACGATCGTGAACGGCTTTGCGGCTTTGCGCTCAGGTCGGCCAGCCTTGAACGCACCCGCGTCTTCCCACGCGCGCGAAATGCGGCCCTCGATCTCGGCAGGCTGATAGTTCTTCTCAATCATCTCAAGGCAATCGCAGTGTGAGCAGAACGGCTTAGAAACCGCCCCACGCCCTTCAAGTCAACACTGGAAAATGGAGGAATCTGCGGCGTCTGTCAGCGCCCGCGCGAGACACGCTCGATCTCGGCCTTGACGATGCGCTCAACCATATTGGGAAGGTTGTCGTCGAGCCATGATTTCAACATCGGCCGCAGCATCTCCTTGACGAGATCCTCGAGCGTGCGGGCGTTGTTGCTCAGAACGGTGGTCGCAAGCGCGTTGAACGCCGATTCCACAGCCGAAACGGTCGTGTTCGACAGCATCTCGGCGCGCGGCAAAGTCGATGTCGCATAGGAAGGCGCGTTCGGAGCCGGAGGCTTCTGACTCGGAGCCTCGGTGAATTCCAGATCGTCATCCGGCTAGACGCGCTGGAACGTTGCGGGAGGCAATTCCGGCATGGCCATTTGTTCGGTCAATTCGAATACGTCTTCTTCCGCAGGTTCCGCCTCATCGGCTCGCGCCGCTTTGGGGCCATCGAAACCCGCCATCATGGCGTCGATTTCGTCTTGGCCGTTTTTCACAGGCGGCGGCGCACGAGGCGGCGCAGCCTTGGATGGATTCGGCGCC
>JAPLPA010000159.1 GCA_026400415.1 Afipia sp.
GCGCACCTCACGGGGCGATGGAGTTGATCGAGCGGGTGAATTAGCGAATGGCCAAAGCGAAAAAACTCTTTACCATTGGCTATGAGCAGACGCCGTCCCGCGCCGTGCTCGATGAGCTTGAGCGCGCGGGCGTGAAATTGCTCGTCGACGTGCGAGCCATCGCGTCCTCGCGCCGTCCGGGATTTTCGAAATCGCAGCTTGCGGCCGGCCTCGACGAGCGCGGCATTTCCTATCTGCATCTGCGCGGGTTAGGCACGCCGAAAAACGGTCGCGAAGCCGCGCGCAGCGGGGACATGAAGGCACTGACAAAAATATACAGCGCGCATCTGAAGACGCCGCAGGCCGAAGAAGAAATGGATGAACTTGCCTCGCTGGTGATGAAGGCCGGGCCGGTCTGCATTCTCTGCTTCGAGAGCGACCACAAGGATTGCCACCGCAAGTTCATTGCCGAAATCATCCATAGCCGAGAAGGCGTGAAAATCGAAAATCTGGCTGCGTCTCAGTTCTAGAACGGCACTCCCCTGCACGAGAATTTCGAGGAATAGAATTTTTACCGCCTTCACGGAGCGCTCCTCTCCGTTCGCTGGACGAGCCAATAAGCCCCCGCTCTAATCCATAGGTATTTTGCGTAAGTAGTTGTACGGGGCTGGGGTCTCCATTGCGTTGCGTTGGAATGGCGCGCGCGTTGTACGTCGCCGCTGCCATTTGCTTGGCCTGCGGAATGTCACCTGCGTTTGCCGATCCGCTTCTCGACGATATTCCATCGTCCGGTGATCTGAGCCGCGGAATCAATTCGGAGAAATTTCTCTACTTCAGCGGATTTGACCTCTGGCGCAACGGCGGCACGTTTTACGGCGGAGCGCAGTGGGCGCCCGGCGGGCTCAACGCCGATGGCTTCACGCTGAAAATTTTGTTGGCGGAAGGAAGCTATCTATATCGCTCAGGCACGACCGATGTTCGTGGTACGTATCTGTTGGGCTCTGTCATGCCTGGCTGGCGGATCAAGCGCGGCGATCTGGAGATCAAAGTGTTCGCCGGTCTCGACTTGCAGAACCACCGGCTGTCACCGGATGATTTGTCTAATAGCCTGCGCGGCAATCACGCCGGACTGCGTGTCAGTGCGGACCTATGGTGGGAGCCGACACGCACGATGATGCTCGCATCGTAGATTTCTGGCTCGACCGCCGGCAACAGTTTTGGCATCCGCGGCGCGGCTGGCTGGCGTTTACTGGATCGTTTCTGGACCGGGCCGGAAATCGAGACGTCGGGCGACGACGTGTATCGTCAGTACCGGATCGGCGCGCATCTCACATCGTTCAAGACCGGCGAATTCGAGTGGGCGCTTGGCGCGGGCTATGTCGAAGACAACAGCCATCGCTCCGGTGTTTATGGACGTCTCAGCGTGCTGACGCGCCGGTGAACCTCAACCCTTGGCGTCGCAGGCCCAAGCCCGGATCACGCATTCCTTGCCGCCAAAATCGTAACATTTCTTCATCGCGGCATTCAGCGTGTTTGAGATACGGGACGCAACGGCATAACCGTGGGCACCGCAGGGATTGGCCATGTCGAGCGAGAGTGCCGCGCAGGCGCGTTTCATGACAACGGCCTCGCAAGTGCCTTTGCATTGCTTGAGCGCTGCCGCACGCGCGGCTTCCTCGGCAGGATAATCGAAGGCCTGACCGTAGGCACCGCATTTTCCGACGGCGAGCGCGCCCGCCGCAATGGCCGGGTTCGGAATTAGCGTCAACGCAAAGGCAAAAATTGAAAAAACAGCAAACAGCGCGCGGCAATACGCGGCGTTGAAAACGGTCAAATTCCCCTCCCCAGAGGACGAGAGGAGAACAACCTACCCGACAGGACGTTTCAACTTGGTGAACGAAACCTAAGCACGGCGGGCGTCGGCCAGCATTTCGGGGGTGTCGATATCGAGAAAGG
The DNA here is from genome assembly GCA_026400415.1 of Afipia sp. Lineage (GTDB taxonomy): Bacteria > Pseudomonadota > Alphaproteobacteria > Rhizobiales > Xanthobacteraceae > Afipia. The sequence goes on from JAPLPA010000159.1 coordinate 1,936, forward strand.
CGCTTTTGCCGACGACTTCAACTTCCGCTACCGCCTCGGCGTGATGGGCAATCACGTGCCGCGCGCCAATATCGCCATCAAGTATCATCAGTTCGGAGAAAAACCGGCGCGACCACAGCACTGGATTGCCGCGCCGCCCGCCGGCCACCGGCACCACGATCAGCGATCCGCGATCCGGCGAGAAGGCCTCGATCAGCCGGTCAATGAGATTTGCATCGATCAGGGGCATGTCGCCAAGGCAAACAATCGCGCCATCCGCCGATGCGGGTACGGCAGCGACGCCAGCCTTGACGGACGTCGCAAGGCCATCAGCGAATTGTGGGTTGTTCACGAATGTCACATCGAGCCCTTTGAGCGCCGCAGCAACCTCCACACTTTGGTGACCGGTGACGACAATCACAGGCGATGCCTTGGATGCCAGCGCCTGCTCAGCGACGATACGCACCAATTTTTTGCCATTTAACTCGGCGAGCAGCTTGTTCGGACCACCCATGCGAGTCGAACGTCCAGCGGCGAGAATGACGGCGGCAACCTTGCGGTTGCCATTGGCCTCAAGCGGGACGCGCGGTTGCGGCCTCGTCACGATCTCCATCAGCAAGCCGCCCACACCCATGCCCGTGACATCGTCGCGCGTAACTTCAAGACCGGCAAGAATGCGCATCAATATCCAATCGAAGCCATTTTCTTTTGGCGAACGCGCACAGCCCGGTGCGCCCAATACTGGCATGCCTCTGGCGTGGCCGAGCAACATAAGATTGCCTGGATCGACCGGCATTCCGAAATGCTCGACCGTTCCACCAATTTGCTCGATCGCGGCTGGAATTACATCGCGACGGTCGGCGATGGCCGATGCGCCGAATACGAGCACCAGCTCCGCGCCGAGTGCAAGCAGTTCCTCAATTGCAGGTGCAAGCGCGTCCTTGTCATGCGCAATCCTGCGCTCGGCAATAATACGCGCTCCCGTCGGTGCGAGGCGCTCGGCCGTTACCTTCAACGTTTTGTCGATCACCTTCGGTGCGAGGCCCGGAAGGATTGTCGAGACAATACCAACCTTCCTGATCTTGAACGTCGCGACGCGCATGCGCCCGGATTTTGCCGCGGCGATTGCAGCGTCGCGAAACTTGGTTTCGACGCCGAACGGAATGATCTTCACCGTCGCGATCATTTCGCCCGCAACGACCGGCTTGAAGGCCGGAAGCGTTGCAAATGTAATCGCCTCATCCACGCGATTGATGCGATCCACGGCGGCGCGATCCACCACCAGTACGCCCGCCTGCGCGGCAAAAAGATTGGCCCGGCCTGTAAAGGCACGCTCAACACTGACGCCCTCCCCTGCCATGGCCTCCGCGATGGTGCCAGCCGCTTCATCTTCGGAAACGTCGCTCTTGTCGAGACGCGCGACAATCACCTCAGAAACACCTGCCCGCTTCAACGCAGCGATTTCATCCGCGCCGATCAACGTTCCTTTTTTCAGAACAAGTCCGCCCTGACGGATGGCGTGGACAGTGACACCACCGGCCGCATCGTCCGGCGTGACGGGACCGAATTTCATGCGGCCGACTTTGTCTTAAGCGGAGCATCGGCAGGAAGACGAAGCCGCCCGGTGATTTCGGCCATGATCGACACCGCGATTTCAGACGGCGAGACCGCGCCGATATTGAGTCCGATGGGTGCATGAATGCGCGCTAGCTGGCTTTCAGTTGCACCCAGTGCCTTCAAACGGTCGAGGCGTTTGCCGTGGGTTTTTCGCGAGCCGAGCGCGCCGATATAAAAACAATCGCGCGCCATTGCATGCAACAATGCCGGGTCGTCGATTTTCGGATCATGCGTGAGAGCAACAAACGCGGTGTAATGGTCGATTTTCAGCGGCGGCAATGCGACATCCGGCCAGTCAGCGAACAGCGGCACGTCGGGAAATCGCTCGGGCGATGCAAACGCCGTTCGCGGATCGACCACATAAACGTCGTAATCCAGCGATTGCGCCAAGGGCGCCAACGCCTGACTGATGTGAACCGCGCCGATGATGACGAGCCGCGCAGTCGGCGCATAAACATTCAGAAACAGTTTCTTGCCGTCAATCTCGATCATCCCGCTCTTGCCCATCCGCAAATGCTTGTCGAGTTCGGAGTGAAGCGGATCATCTGTGGTGTCGGCGGCTTTTATCAATCGCTGATCGCCACTCGTAACATCGGTAACGACGACCACAGCGCGGCGTGCGGCGCGTTCGGCATTCAATTCTGAAAGTGTATTCTGTTTCACGAGGCGGCGACCTTCTCGACAAAAACGCGAATGGTGCCCCCGCAGGACAACCCGACATTCCATGCGGTTTCATCGGCGACACCGAATTCCAGCATTTTCGGCTGGCCGCTAGCAATGACATCAAGCGCCTCGGTTACGACCGCGCCCTCGACGCACCCGCCGGAGACCGACCCGAGAAATGTGCCGTCGTCATTGATGACAAGGCTCGATCCCGCAGGCCGCGGCGCGGAGCCCCAGGTTTCAACGACCGTGGCCAATGCAACACCGTGACCGGATCTCAGCCAACCTTCAGCAACTTTCAGGATATCGTCGTCGCGGTTGAGCATCGGTGTGTCCTCAAGCTGCCGAACGGATGTCGAAGCCTCGACGCGGCACATTCGGCGAGGAGAGTGCTGCGATCAGGCCTTCCATCGACTTCAAGTTGTGCACAGGACGAAATTCATCGACATGCGGCAACATCATTTTAATGCCCTGCGCCTTGGCCTCGAAGCCGTCGAAGCGCAGCAGCGGGTTGAGCCAGATCAGGCGCCGACACGAGCGATGCAGCCGATCCATCTCGAATTCCAGCCGCGAATCCGCCTCACGCTCCAATCCATCGGAGATCATTAGTACGATAGCGCCCTGCCCGAGCACACGGCGACCCCACAAATTGTTGAAATGATGAAGCGATGTCGCTATGCGCGTACCGCCCGCCCAATCCTCGACGCGGGACGAGCACGCAGCCAACGCCTCATCGGGGTCGCGCGCGCGCAATTGCCGCGTCACATTGGTGAGGCGTGTACCGAACAGAAAAACCGATACTCGCTTGCGCGCGTCGCTAACGGCGTGGAGAAATTGCAGGAACAGCCGCGTGTAATCGGTCATCGAGCCGGAAATATCGAGCAGCGCCACAATGGGCGCACGCTTGTCGATACGGCCAAGACGATGAAAATTCACGATCTCGCCGCCGGTGCGAAGGCTGCCTCGCAATGTACGCCGTAGATCGAGCTTTCGTCCGCGCGCATCGGGCGCGAAGCGCCGCGTGCGCAGTTCAGCCTGTGGTAATTTCATCTTCGCAATCGCGCGCGTGACTTCAGCGATTTCGGCTGCACTCATTTGCGCAAAATCCTTGGTCTGCAAAACCTCGCGGTCCGACACTGATAATTGCACATTCTTTTCCTCGACATCCGGCGCGTCGATATTTCGGCTCTGCGCGAAGGCCTCCTGTACACGACGCGAAGCGGGCGGCGGCGGCTTTTGCGCTTCGCGAGGCAAAGGAACGGAATCCAGCATGTGAATGTTGCCCTGCTCGCGGCGAAAAAACAGATCGAACGCCTGAGCGAACACCAGCGCATGCTCATGACGCTTGACGAAAATCGATTCGAGCGTCGTAAACAGATCCTGTCGATTGCCGATATCGATCAGCCGCATGGCATTCAACGCGTCGATCACCGCACCTGGCCCGATCGCCAACCCCGCGACGCGCAGCGCGCGCGCAAAGCCGATGACGTTGTCGGCGATTTGTCCGGTGGCTCGATTGTCGGTATCGCCAGACATAAGCGTCCTCAGTCGCCAACGGCTTCTTTGATAACCTTATTCAGTGCATCGCCCTGCATGCGGCCGATATCATCCTGATATTTTAACAGCGCACCTAGCGTATCGCCAACGA
>JAPLPA010000177.1:0-534 GCA_026400415.1 Afipia sp.
TGCCGACAGTCGAGCGCGGGTTCTTCGACGTCGTTTTTTGTTCAATGGAAATTGCTGGCGACAGACCGTCGATCTGATCGACGTCCGGCTTTTGCATCATTTCCAGAAACTGGCGGGCATAGGCGGAAAGCGACTCGACGTAACGGCGTTGGCCTTCGGCGTAGATCGTATCGAAAGCCAGTGAGGACTTTCCCGAACCGGACAGACCAGTGAACACCACCAGTTTATCGCGGGGAATTTCAAGGTCGACATTCTTGAGATTGTGCTCGCGCGCCCCGCGCACGGTGATCGCGCGCATGCCCGGTTTGCGATTTGCCTTGATCACTTCATCCATTTCAGGCGCTCCGGGCGTATTGCGCAACAGGGATGCCGGCTCCGAAAATGCCGGAACTCGTCAACCATGGTGTGAAACATTGACCACTGGAACATAGGAAGAACGGTCCAAGATTTCCAGCCCCAACGTAAAAACATCAACCGATTGCTTTTGGGCTGCGAAAGTACACGCAAGATGTCGGTCAAAATAAAAAGGCCGGC
>JAPLPA010000177.1:647-1106 GCA_026400415.1 Afipia sp.
GTCAAAATAAAAAGGCCGGCTCTGAGAGCCGGCCTTTCCAAAATCCTGAACCGATCAGGTGGAGTTAATCTGGTCCGCGAAGATCAATACTTCGCGACGACCGGGCCACCCCAGTTGAAGTGATAGTTTACGCCGAGCTTCACAGTGTGAAGGTCGTCGCGGTACGAAACACCAGGTGCTGCGAGACCGGCGACGGCAGGAACGACAACGCCCGTGTTGTCGAAGTTATAGTACTGGTACTCAAGCTTGGCCGACCAAGCTGGCGCGAACATGTATTCCACGCCGCCGCCGACGGTGTAGCCCGTGTCGTTGCGGCTAACTGCGAACGGCGTCGCAACGCCCGGCGCGGTGAAAGCTGCAATGCTGCTATTGTCGCGGAACGCGACACCGCCCTTGCCGTAGATCACGCCTGGACCCCAGACGTAGCCAAGGCGACCGGTCACAGAAGCGAGCCAATCA
>JAPLPA010000177.1:1122-3334 GCA_026400415.1 Afipia sp.
AACCTGCGCCGCCTGCGGTCAAGAACGAACGGTTGCTGCGATCAAGACCGCTGACGTTGCCTTCAATACCAACGAGCCAGTTGGGGGAGAACTGGTAGTCAGCACCAATCTGACCGCCGCCGAGGAACGAGCCGCGGTTGTTATTGGTGGTGAAGCCGGCAACGGCGAGGCCGTTATTGTTGTCGCTGAATGCGCCACCGATGTGCGCACCGACGTAGATACCGGTCCAGTTATAAACAGGCGCTGCGTAAACAGGTGCCTTTGTATAGGTGCGGGCCGGAAGGTCGGCTGCGACCGCCGAAGCCGAACCGAGGGCAACAAGTGCCGCGGTGGCGAGCAAGAACTTCTTCATCTCATAGTCTCCAGTTTTCAATCCGCTCCAATTTTTTGAAGCGGTTTTATCCAAGGCGCGAGCGCAGTGGGATTAGCGATTCCGTGCCGGGAATATACTTCGCTGGACGCAAAAAGCAGTCTCTGAAATACAACAGTCAGGCAGCAAGTGAAACCCTTTAAGCCACGGATTTAGTTGGAACTTTTTTACTTTTTGAATCACGATTTCATCACTATTTTGTCACGTTTGGGTTCCCGCTTTTGAAAACGGTCTGTCGATCAATGGGTTCCCTTTTTACGTGAAATCTTATTGAGAACAAAACAGGTACATGGTATGGTATGCACGTGATCAGATTGCGGTGATGCGTGTGGATAACCGGCGATGCGTGCGGATCGAATGATCGGGACCGCGATCGAAAAGGTTAGGGTCTTCGCAGAAACGTAGCGTGCGCGGTTTGAGTCCGCGGCCTTGCGGCATATGTAGTGGCGCATCAAACCTTGCGCGAAAGTGGAGAGTGGCGATGGCGGGAAGCGTCAATAAAGTGATCTTGGTCGGCAATCTTGGCGCCGATCCGGAGATCAAGCGGACCCAAGACGGGCGTCCGATTGCAAACCTCAGCGTCGCGACATCGGATTCGTGGCGCGACAAGGCGACAGGTGAGCGCAAGGAAAAAACCGAGTGGCATCGCGTCGTCATTTTCAGCGAAGGGCTCTGCAAGATTGCCGAGCAGTATCTGAAAAAAGGCGCCAAGGTTTATCTTGAAGGCCAGCTCCAGACTCGCAAGTGGCAAGACAAGGACGGCAAGGATCGCTACTCAACTGAGGTCGTGCTGCAGAATTTCAATTCGACGCTTCCGTTCTGATTGGATGAGATGACAAAAAGCCCCGTTTTTCGGGGCTTTTTCGTGAGTCGCAGAACGCGTCCAGCATTCGCCGCACGACCTCGCCAAGAACTCTGCACAGCAAACGCGCCATCAAGCCATGTTACGCGCGCCGGCTGCATGACCCTTTGTCGCAGACACGCCACTGGCGTCATTGTTGAGCATCGGCGAAATTGTTGCCGTAGACATAGATTGTCACGCCGTTGAAAATTGTACTGCTATGAGTCTCGCACCTCTTTTGAATGCTCCACTCGTGGTTCATCTGCATGCCTTTGCGGCGATGGCGGCGCTCGTGCTAGGCATCGTTCAGCTTGTCGCGCCCAAGGGGACGCTGCCGCACCGGACCATCGGATGGATATGGGCAACGTTGTTGTTGTCCATCGCGATCAGCTCGTTCTGGATTCACGGCAAGAGCAGTCGGATGATAGGCGTCTGGAGTCCGATCCATCTTCTATCGATCAGCGTACTCTTCACGGTGCCGATGGCTCTGCTGGCGGCGCATCGACATAATGTGAGGACGCACAAGATCGCGATGATTTCGATCTTCACCGGCGCACTCGTCATTGCAGGGATATTCACGTTCGTGCCGGGTCGCATCATGCACGCAGTCGCGTTTGGCAATTGAAACCGCCCATTGATTTCACACGCTTTTCCGAATGGCGGAAATCTGACGGACTTGGAATCGAAGGGCGAAAAAGCGGCGCGGTCCGCCACTATCCCCGCTGCTATGAACGCCACGGTGTGATAGTTCATAAGCCTCTGATTTAATACAATAAAATACTGCCTCGCCGAGGCGTCTGCGGATTGGCGTGGCGCATCGAATTCGCCTATATAACAAACGTATTTCTCGCTCAGGATTCGCACTTTGGCTGACCCGAAAGATCCGGATTCCGGCGCGCCTGGACCCGTCGATATTCGTCCGGTTTCGATCACGGATGAGATGAAGCGTTCGTATCACGATTACGCGATGAGCGTGATCGTGGCGCGTGCGCTGGCGGATG
>JAPLPA010000061.1 GCA_026400415.1 Afipia sp.
AAAACCGTGTTCTTGCGTCCGGTGATGCGGAGCGCAAAAGAGACGAGCCTCGAGGCGCACTTCATCCTTCAGCCGGCCTGACCGAATTGGGAACAAGAGAATGAGGTTGGCGAAGGCGACTCTGACCTGGGCCGCTATTGCAGTAGCTATGTGTGTGCCGATCGCCCTCGCAGCGATGAGTCCTCTGCTCGAATGGCGCGGCGCGGTTTACAGGCTGGCCGGTTTCGCCGGGATAGTCGCACTCGGTCTCGTGTTGATTCAGCCGTTGCTGATTGCCGGATATTTGCCGGGACTATCCGGTTATCGCGGGCGACGCGTGCATTACTGGATCGGTGGCGCGCTGGCCGTCGCGGTGGTCGTCCATGTTGCAGGGCTTTGGATCACGAGTCCGCCGGACATGATCGATGCCCTCACATTCGCGTCGCCGACTCCGTTTTCTCCCTTCGGCGTGATTGCGATGTGGGCGATCTTTGCCGTTGCGGTTTTGGCTGTGTTCCGCCGGAGACTAGGAATAGGACAGCGATCGTGGCGCATCATTCACATGGCCCTCGCGGTGGTCATAGTTGTAGGTGGTGTGGTTCATGCCATGCTGGTCGAAGGGACGATGGAAACAATGTCGAAGGCAGCTCTTTGCGCCCTGGTTCTCGGGGCGACCATCAAAGTTATGGTCGGCTTGTGGGTGCGGCGAAAGCGAGCGACGTCGCTAACGCAGGATACTTGAGGCTACCGACCCCAAGCGGTGTCGAACAACTCGTCTGTGCTCCATGCTCGCCGACGTTGTTGTTCGTCGCAGTTTCCGTTGAAAACTCGCGCGCGTGTCACTGAGAGCGGGGCTCAGCATCCCCGGCAGATGCTGTGGAGTGTCCGGAACAGCGCGCGATCATCGTCATTCAACACAGGTGAAGCAACAGGCGCTTTCTTGGCGGCCTCATGAGCTTTGACTTTCGCCGCCCGTTCCTCGTCTTGCCGCACGTAGCAGGTCTCGCGTTCGATTTTCTTCTCAATGAACCGGCACTGCTGATCGGCGAATGCCGTCGTGACCGGATAAATGAAACACACAACGGCGACGAGAATTGCGAACTTCACTATCGCCCCAGCGACGCCGGAATGCATTGGCCCATGCTTGAACTGTAAACCTCGTTGCGCCCGCATTGGTTCGACTGTTGTCGAGGCCGGGTGCACTGGCCATTCATCATATGTGTGCCCGGATTGCAGAAGCAGTCACCTTCCGGACTGCGCGTGGCGTTAACTCCGCAATTCTGCAGCAGCACGCATTGATTTCCGACCTTCCTGTAGTTCGGCGCGCATCTGAGCGGCGGCGGGTCGTTACGCGATTGCTGTGGCTTCGGTGCGGGCGCAACCTTCTTCGGCAATTCGGATTCCGGTTTGATCCGCGCCAGCGAAACACCAGGAGCAGGCAAGAACAATTGGCGGCAGCTGCCTTCGCCGTAAGCGGCGATCCACGGATGGGTGAGAGCCGTGTCGTAGGTCGCCTCGGCTTTTGGCTCGAGCGTGCCGAATTCCTTTAGCGCGCCGTTGAAGTCGATCCATTGAATGACGATTGTGCCTTCCGAGTCGTTCCTGAAGCGGATTTTTGCAGGAACGTTCGACTCTCGGGACTTGAGTGTCGGTTGTTGATCGCAGGTCAATTCCACTGCTGGGAGTTCGGGCGTCGCGACTTGCTGCGGGGCGGACGGCGGCGAAGACGTCTGGCCGCTTAGTTGCTTCAGATAAGCGCGGGCCAGATCGGCGCGAAAACCTGTCGGATAATTTGCAATGAAGGCGTTCCACGCTTCGGCAGTCCCAAGCGACTTCGCTGCCTCGAAAGCCTCTGCTTCGGTCGGCCCTTGCGACGGCACAGTTTGCGTTTGTTGAGTTTGCGCGGATGCATTGACAGTGATGGCTGGCGTCAGGAGGAGGGCGATCGCCACGGCAAATGAATAGCGACGAACGACTTCAAGAAAGAAATTCATTTAGCGCAGCCCTCGCACAAGAATAAATCCGATGATATTCCTCCACTGTAGCTGTCGAATTTATCGAAGTACACCGACGCCGCTGGTGCCAATTGCCTCAGGAGTTTAGACATGCGCATTTTATTGGCACTCGCATTGATTACGTCGACAAGTCCCGGTCTTGCCCAGATCGTCGATGGCGGTCGCGCGCTCAAGGAATGCGAGGCCGAAGACAAAACCGCGATTTATTTTTTCGTCGCGGGAGTGGCGGATACGTCGACGAACGACAAACAGGCCCTGGTTGCCAAGAGCCTGCAATATTCCATGGCGACGACGCCGATACCCGCGGAACTGACGAAGGGCATTCTCAAGGAGATGCATACATTCTGCCTCAAAACGCCGGTCGATCCGGAACAGCTTCGCGTAACGGTTTGCGGCTATCTCAAAGCTAATCCGACCAAGCTCAATTTGTCGGCGGCCGGACTAGCGACGCAGGCACTTCAGTCGGCATACCCTTGCAAGGCCGGATGAACGCCGGATCGTCGCGTGTTGCGCCGCAAATCGCGACTTTAGTCCAAATCCCCGCAAAAATTTCCCTCGTGAGTTGCTGCACTTAACCCCTCGCGGACTGGCCTGAGTTGTGTCAGCTTTTGCGCTCAACGGACCGGGAAAAATTTCG
>JAPLPA010000365.1 GCA_026400415.1 Afipia sp.
AATTCGATCGCGACCGTGCGACGCATCTTGTCGAGAATTTCCTGATATGAAAGGCCTCTCCCTGCCAGCCGGCGATGGAGGGTACGCAAGGATAGAGCGAGCTTCTCGGCCGCTTCCTCCGACGTCGGAAATCGCTCCGAGTCATTTTTGGGCAGGTATCCGGGCGATCTGAATAGTTTTCGTCAATTCGGCACTAATTTTTGGTTGGCCGAATGAACGATTGGGGAATGGTAGATCGCAAACTGAGCTCGCCAATCTTCTAGATTTTTCTAGGGAGCAGCGAATATTGAAAGGGCGGCGAGGAAGGTACCAAAAAAGATTATAAAAAGAATTGTAGGGGTGCGCTTCAAATTGAGATCGGGAACGATCTCGCCAATGTTAGATATGAGAGCGACCGGCTTCGAATTCCTGCTCAGTGCGTTGGTTGTTGCGCCGGCACATGAAGAATTCTTGCGTTGAAAGTTCGCGAACGAGAATTATTGTTAGAATGGCTCTTGGAGTGGCTAACGATCTAGCTCATCCTAGCACAGTAGGAGATGGAGCCCTTGACTCGATGTCGGATAAAACTTCGTTGGAAGTTGAGAGTTACCGTTTGGACTCGCCTCGATCGTGGGCCGTTGCGATTGCGGCGCTAGTCATAATAACAATTGCCTTTGGAGCGCCTTATGTATCCGTCGTAGCGCTGACACAGATTGCCGCAGATATGGGAGGAGCCCGCTCGGTTCCTGCACTGGCCTATGCGTTGAGCTCAGTAGCGGCGGGAATCGGCGGACTTTTGTTCGCTAAGTGGGCGGATCGGAAAGGAATGGTATGGCCCTTAGCGATCGGAAACCTCATGCTTGGAATTGGCTCGGCAATTTCAGGTTTTGGTACCGATTGGACACTTTATATGGGGCACACAGTACTAGGGCTACTGGGTATTGGTGCAGTATTTTCTCCCCTCGTTACCTACGTAAGCAAATGGTTTAACCGAAGGCGAGGGCTAGCTCTTTCGCTAGTCGCAAGTGGTCCACAAATTGCTGGAGCCGTTTGGCCATTGATTTTCGAGGCATCTATCAATCGCATTGGCTGGAGTGCGACATTTATTTACTTCGGAGCTTTTTCCTTAGTTTTTATCCCGCCATTTATTCTACTTCTTCGTTATCAGCCTCCAGCTGACACTCCAGAAGCTCAGGCATACGACCGAACTACAGTGTCACTTCCAGTCAGCTACAACTTCACTTTTGCTGTTATGTGTCTTGCAATTGTTTTCTGTTGCGTCGCAATGGCGATGCCGATGGGCCATTTAGTCGCATTCTGCGGCGATCGCGGATACTCAGTTTCGCACGGAGCCAATATGTTGGCGCTTTTGCTTGCTTGCGCCTTTGTGAGTCGATTGCTTTGGGGTCAGCTTTCAGATTCAATTGGCGGACTAGAAACGGTCCTGCTGAGCGCGCTATGTCAGGCAATAACACTAAGTCTGTTCTTATTCACCTACGACTTGGCGATGCTTTATCTTGTTTCAGCAATGTTTGGTCTAGGCTTCGGGGGAGTTGTTCCTGCGTACGTCTTGGCCATTCGCGAAATTTATCCCAGCAATGAGGCTGGTTGGCGGACCGCAACCTTGCTTCTTTTCAGTTTCTTAGGGATGGCACTGGGGGGTTGGCTACCTGGTTACATTTTCGATCTTACGTTGAGCTACCAAGCCGCATGGGGGTTAGGAGTAGCATTCAACACTGTCACCATCCTTATGATCGGGGGTATAATTGGACTCCGCCGCGCGTCAATGACCGTCGAGAGGCGCGAACTTAAGATATAGATCTCTAATTTTCGGACACATTCAATGACCGGAGTTCTCTACTTTATTTGTTTTTTCTTCGCAGGAGAATTTTTGGCGAACTTGTTTTCCTTGCCGATACCGGGATCTATTGTCGGCTTATTTCTTGCCATTGTGTTCATTTTTACATTTCCAAGAATGCTCCCTGCTTTGCGCGACGGATCAGAGATGCTGCTAAGGTTTTTGCCGCTTTTTCTTGCGCCCGTTGTGGTTGGTGTTTTCTATACATTTGTGGACATGAAGCCGAGTATCTATGTTTTTGCTCTGATTACGGTAGTCGCTTTGTCGATCGGTGTGGTCTCCACTTCCTTAATCATGAAAATTGTCATGAGTTGGCAAGATCGTGGAACGAAAGCTGCCGAGTGATAACGTTTCCTCCATTGCTTCTCCTTGCAGTCACCGCCATCGCCTATCAGTCGGGAGCATGGATCTATCGTAAGTCGAAGATCCCGATGTTGCAGCCGGTCTTGGTTTCGGCGTTTATTGTGGTTTGCTTTCTGTTCTTCTTTAACGTCCCATTCTCCACCTATCGTGAAGAAACGAAAATCCTTCCACTTTTTCTGGGACCCGTCGTCGTCGCGTTGGCGGTTCCTCTATATGAGAGTCTGCGTAGAGTTCAGGAGGCAATGCTGCCCATCGTCTGCACACTTGTCATCGGTGGAGGCATGATTTTACTAAGTGGGTTTGCGTTGGGGCAGCTTGCAAACTTAGATACCCAGATGACGTACTCACTTCTAACTCGATCTTCGACGGCACCAATTGCTTTAGAGATTGCTCAGAAGATAGGTGGCGATGTCTCGCTAACGATTATTGGCGTTATTATCAGCGGTGTGATCGGATCCGCGATCACACCCGTAATTTTGGATCTTTGTGATATCAAAGATCTATCCATTCGAGGATTCACTCTCGGCTTTACATCACACGCATTCGGTATCGCTCGAGCAGCTGAAATGGGAGTAGAATCAACAGCGTTCGCTACAATTGGAATGGGAACAATGGCGTGCGCCACGGCGATTGTGGTGCCCTCTATTTTTGGCCTCGGCTAATTGTTCACGACAAAGTCTATCGCGATTTTGCAAATTGCTTGGCAGCGATACCGAATAGATTGAACACGGCGGTATTTTCTGAACCGTATCGAATAAGCGCTACGATAATTCCGATTGACCCAATGGGGTCATAATTCGCATCCGAATGACCGCATCAGCCTAGGTAAATCTTCACAAAGCTCGACATAGCTCGACCTAGAGTGCGCGAGTAAACACTTCTCCGAAACTTTTCACGGCGCATCCGGCAGTTCGTAGCTGCGAAATAAAACAACTTCCGAACCGGTTGACGACTATGCGACAAATTGAATAGCATCATTGTAGCTACAAGCAACAGTGTTGCCAAAGGTAAAAATTTGTCAACGATTTCAGCGGTATCACGGTCTATGGCAGTTTTGGAGGCCCTCAGTGAGCAGCCCGGCGGGCTGACGGTATCTGAGTTGGTAATTCAATTGGGCATAGAGAAAAGCGTCGTATCGCGAGTGTTGGCGACGTTGCACGCCGACGGTTATTTGGTTCGCGACAGCGTCACTGACTCATTTCGCATCGGACTACGCTTCGCCGCAATCGCTTTGCGACACGTCGATAGCACTGGGATCAGCGATCTTTGCCTCCCGCTACTCGGCTCAGTCGCCCACGAAACCGGCGAATTAGTGCAGCTCGCGATACTGCAGAGTAGCCAAATGATCTATGTGGCCAAAGCAGAAGGAAAGCAGCGGATTCGTGTTCTTTCCCTAGTTGGCCGAGCCGCTGTTCTCCACGCCTCGGCAGCTGGGAAAGTTTGGCTAGCAAGTTTGCCTGATGACGAAGCAATAGCATTATGTCTGAAGGCGGGAGTAGAGCAATTTACCGACAAAACCATTTGCGGTATCGATTCGCTTCGCGCCGAATTTCACCGAGTGCGAAAAAATAAATACGCCACGGTACAGGAAGAATTAATTGAAGGAGCTGCCGCAGTTGGAGTGCCGGTTTGGGACCGGTCGACCTCGCGTGTCTTAGGAGCCGTCGTTCTTTCTGGGCCAGCCTACAGACTTTCGCAAAAGCGGATGGTCACTCTTGTTCCAAAATTACGAGATCTCGCAGCGCAGTTAACCGCATTCGGTAACATCGACATTCACTTCAACGAGTTGTCATCTCGTGATCCGGACATTTTGAAATCCGAAGAACGCATACTTGCCTCATAGGAGACGTGTCGTGAAAACAATGACGGCGGATGTTGTAGTAGTTGGCGGGGGCGGCGCTGGAAGTTACGCAGCGCTTCATCTTAAGCAGCTTGGGTTCGAGCCACTTCTTATTACCAAGGGTCTACTGGGGAAAAGTGGGTGCTCGATTTTCGCTGGAAATCTGGTTCTGAGCGGCAAAATGCTCGACTCTACAGACGAGCAACAGAAAGACACGCTCGAGTATTTCGCAAAATACTGGAATAATTTTTTGATCGACCAGAACTATCTCGTGAAGGCTGGAAAGTGGATTGAAAATACGTTTTACCCGGAGCTCGATGAAGCAGGCCTATATTTCCGACGCAACGACCAAGGTGATATTGTAGCGAGCGTCGGTCGCGTTCGAAACATTGCTGCCAATAAGCAAGGCCAATCGGGTATGTTGGTCATGGACCGGCGACGGAAGCAAATAGAACAACTTGACATACAAAAACTCGAAGAAACGACAGTCACGGCGCTGATCACAAATACAGCAGGCTCTGTCACTGGTGTCATCGCGCTACACTATCCGGATGGAGAAATGTACGCGATTAGCTGTCGTGCCGTAGTCCTTGCAACGGGACACTCTGATCGCTTGGCAAAGCGCTCTACTGGGACTCGTGAACAATCGGCTGACGGGATTGCGCTAGCCTATCGAGTTGGTGCGGAACTCGCCAATCTGGAAATTCAATGGTGGCACACCAGCGACTTCGCGTATCCAAAGACTTGGGATCGAATGCATGTGTATCCGAATCCACTAGTTGGATCGACGGAGACTGCACGTCAGTACAATTCCGATGGAGAACTCTTTTTCGAGCAAAAAACGGATGCCCCTGTAGCCCTTGCTCCCTACGCGACTCAATTCAAACGGCTCGGCGAGCAAGTAATGAAGGGAAAAGCACGCTTCGACGGAGGATACACGACGTCTTACAGTCATATATCTCCGGACGTTATCAAGGAATTTAACTATCACGCGAAGGCCTTCGACAAAATGGATTTGGACGTTGGCTCTGATCAGGTCGAGAGCGCTGTCTCGTGGCACTGCCGACAAGGCGGAATAAACGTAGATCCCCACACTATGGAGACGTCGGTACCGGGACTTTATGTTGCAGGCGGTGTTGGGAGCCACAGCAACGGAGGCCTCGGCGTCGTCACTTATGATGGGTACGTCGTTGCTGAAACCATCGCACAGAAGATGAAGCCGGGCGCACCTGCACCAACAATTCCCCAGAATCAAATTGAAGCAGAGGAACAAAGGCTTCGAGGACTCTTACGCCCCACGCCGCCGGGCGGTTGTACTCCTATGCATATAAAAAATCGTATCCGCGAGCTGATGTGGGACAAGATGGGTTTTATCAAAACAACGGAAGGAATGAACTCCGCTCTGGACGAGATTCGGCACATGCGAACTCATCTTATTCCGAATATGGGTCTGAAGAGTACTACAGAGCGTTTCAATTACGGATGGATCGACGCGATTGACGCCCTGAATATGCTTGATGTCACAGAATTGACGATCGTTTCGTCGCTTGAGCGAAAGGAAAGTCGTGGACCATTTTTTCGCCCCGAATTTCCGGTCACCGATAACACGAACTGGCACGGTAAGAATATTCTGTATCGAGATGAGAACGGGAAGATATGTTTTCGAATGGAAAAATTTGACACTCCATTTTTGGAGCCGGGATTTGATAAACGAGACTATTTCCAAGTTGATTGGTGAGACTATCGGACATCTACGCCGTCAGTAGCCAATGTTTCGGAACGGATAACACGATGAGCTCAACTGCTACCGTTAACGCACGACGCTTGGGTCAGTCCGAATCTGGAGATTCATCAAAGGCGCGTCTTCATCGCATGAAGGTCGGCGATCTTATCCGTGTTCGTATTTCGCGCTTTGATCCCACGAAGGATCAAACAGCTTATTATGACGAATACGAAGTTCCATACAGCAAGATGATGCGTGTATTGGACGTCCTGAATTTCATTGCGGAAGATCTTGAACAAGATTTTGCGTATCGCTGGTTTTGTGGTGTGAAGAAATGCGGGACCTGCGCAGTCAGAATGAATGGGCGGGAGGTTCTTTCATGTTGGGAGTCCGCCGAGCCTGAAATGCTCATCGAGCCGCTCAGGCATGCGCCGATAATCCGTGATCTTGTTATTGACCGGGCTCCATATGAGAATTTGATAGGACGCTTAATGCCCTGGCTTGAGCGTAAAGATGCATACGCTGGCTGGCCCGAACGAATTTCCCATCGTGATATGGAGGATGTAACAAACGCGTTAGATTGTTTAAGTTGTATGTGCTGCGTATCTGCTTGTCCCGTCCTGGATCTTGGAGACGAAACAAATTTTTCTGGCCCTGCGCCATTGGTGCAACTCGCTCAGATGGCGCTTGATCCGCGGGATAACATGGATCGGGGTGCGCTAGCCGTTGATGTCGCAGGAATTTTCAATTGCGTTTCTTGTTACAAATGTGAGGAGGCTTGCCCGGTGGGCATCCCCGTTGTTTCAGGAATCATCGAGCCGCTCAAAGCAATGGCCGCTTTAAGCAGGCCTGGCGCCGCTCGCCATTCATTGGTGTTTGCTGACATCATCCAAAAGCGCGGCAGGATAGACCCGTCAGAATTGATATTAAGAACTCAAGGCCTTTTTGCTTTTGCTCATCTGGGAAGAGTCTTCCGATTGTTGGTCCTGGGAAAAATTAATCTTGCGCGAACTCTTTTTGGAAAACCAATTTCCTTAATCGAAAAGGTCAGGGACATTTTTGAACGAACAAGGAAAACCAAAATATGAAGTTCGCCTATTACCCTGGTTGTTCCGCCCGCAGCACGTGCTCCGAGTTGAGTGTTGCAACACAGGCCGTCTCAGCAAAACTTGGCATTGAGCTCGTAGAGTTTCGCTCTTCGTCCTGCACCGGAAGCCGAGAGGTTAGAGCGGTAAACCGCGACAGATTTCTTGCATTGAACGCACGGCTGCTGGCTATGGCGGATCGTGAAGAGCTGCCGATGCTCACGGTATGTAACACGTGCACTCTCAATTTTCTTGATACCAAGAAAATTTTGGAGGAAGAGCCAGAGACTCGCGATCGTGTAAATGCCGTTCTGGCGAATGAGGGCTTGAAGTACACGGGCCAAAGCAGAGTAACCCATTTTCTTTGGATGCTACTCGAGGACATCGGGGAGGAGCGGTTGCGCAACGCGGTTGTACGACCTCTCGAAGGGTTGCGGCTTGCGGCATTTTATGGCTGCCACATTATACGTCCTCCGGCACATTTTGGCTTCGTTGAATCCCGTAACGTTAAATCCATCGAAACGCTCAATGAAATTCTCGGATGCTCTTCAATTAATTATTCTGGACGCACGGAGTGCTGTGGTTTTCATACCGCTGCTAGCAACGAGAAAATCGCGATCAAGTTAACCGGGCGCCACATCAAATCGGCGAAGGACGGGGGCGCTCAGGCGATGGTTACGCCATGCCCGCTTTGTCACACGGTCCTGGACTCTTTCCAGCGCGAAATGGAGAACGATTTAAAAACCAGGCTGGACATGCCCATACTTCACATACCACAGCTCGTTGGGTTGGCTCTCGGTATGGCGCCCGCGGAGCTCCAGTTAGAGCGACACATGGTTCCAGTAAATCTCCAGCTCGGAATGGCTGGGTAAAGATGATGGGAAGTTTGCTAGCGGTCGATAAACTTTCCGTTCGATATGGCCCGGTGCTCGCTTTATCGGATGTGAATTTGACGACGTCGGCTGGAGAGATCGTGACTCTTCTAGGATCCAACGGTGCCGGCAAATCTACGTTGATGCGAGCTCTCATCGGCTTAGCGATACCCAGCGGAGGCTCGATCTCGTTCAACGATGAAAAAATAGAGAACATGCCGGTCGAGAGTAGGGTGGCGCTTGGTATCGCGACTGTCCTTGAAGGTCGCGGGATGTTGCCGCGAATGACCGTTCTAGAGAACTTGCAAATGGGCGCTTATTTGCGAGCGAACGATTCTCTAGACGAGGATTTTGGGAAAGTCTTTTCGACATTTCCGGTTCTCAAAGAAAGATTAAAACAGCTGGCTGGCACGTTGAGCGGCGGTGAACAACAAATGCTTGCATTTGGTCGCGCGATGATGCTTCGACCGAAACTCATCTTAATGGATGAGCCCTCTATGGGACTCGCGCCTGTCATTGTTGAGAAGGTCTTCGAGGCTATCGAAAGCATCAACAGGGCGGGAACGAGCGTACTTTTGATCGAGCAGAATGCACGTATGGCTCTGTCCATCGCTCACCGATTTTACGTTTTAAGTGTGGGCTCTATTGTTCTCGCGGGAAAAGTCAGTGGCGAAAAGCTGCTCGTCGAAAGAACAGATGGACGAGTAGATGAAATATCAGAAGAGGAGTTGGAAGCCGCCTATCTGGAAGGAAGCTAACGAGACTAAATAAGTAACAATCTGGGAGGGTAACATGTTTATTACAAGCAGAAGACTGTTTGGCGCCGCCGCAATGATGGCCGCGATCGGCGTTCTCTCGAACGTATTAGTCGCACAGGAAAAGCCAACTTATAAGATTGGATATGTGGGACCAATTACGGGGCCGAATACGTCCGTCGGTGTAGGCACTATGAACTCGATCGATTTGGCAATTCGTCAAGCAAATGCTCGTGGGGATTTGCCGTTTAAGTTGGAGTTCATCTCAGAGACCGACGATTCAAAGCCGGCCGCGGGCGTAGCGGCGATCCAAAAAATATGTTCGGACAAATCGGTGTTGGCGGTTTCAGCACACTGGAATAGCCCAGTTGCTATGGCGACCGGCCCGTACTTGGACAGCTGCGGCATGCTTAATCTCATTTCCGGCGCTGCTGCAAACGGAATAACAAAACAAGGATGGAAAGGCGTTGGTCGAGTGAACTCGCCTTTCCGCTACGTTTTTCCGGAACTGGCAAAAGTTGCATACGCGGATCTCGGGCTTCGTAAAATTGCAATTGTTCATTCGCTAGATGATTACGGGAACGAGACAGCTAAAGAATTTTCGGAAGAATTCACGAAGCTTGGAGGACAAATTGTTTTCAGGGATGGTTACAACGTTGGAGATCGTGATTTCACATCCCTCCTGACAAAAGTCAGAAGCTCGCGACCGGAAGCGGTTCTCCATGGAGGCGTTAGTACGGAAGCAGCCCTCATTGTTCGTCAGATGCGGCAACTAGGAATGAAACAGCCATATCTCGGCCATTCAGGATTCCAGACAGTCGCTTATGTCCAGGCGGTAGGGGAGATTGGCGACGGGACACTCGTTGCATCCTTAGCGCCATTTCCTGAGGACCTACCTGGCGGAAAGCAATTTCTCTTGGACTACAAAGCTGCTGGTTTCAAAGATCCACCCGACGTGTACGGCGTCTTCGGCTACGCAGCTGGCCAAACCCTTGTAGAACTCGCACGTCGTTTCGGACCTGATCGTGCCGCAATATTTCAAAATTATCGAACAGCATCTGACATCAAAACGATAATTGGATCTCAGTCCTTTGACGCGGATGGTGAATTACAACCGAAAAAAATTGGAATCTCAGTTTTGGAAAAAGGCGAATGGAAGAAATTTGATGCCTCAGATTACAAGAAGAATTTTATGAAATGAGGGCAATGAAAACCGTAGACCAACTGTTGTAGCAAGCCATCGTAGGAATTCTGCCAATGCTGTTTGAGGAAATTGTACAACAATTGGTCAATGGCCTTACGTTGGCGGCGATCTATGCGCTGATCGCCGTCGGCGTTAGCCTGTTTTTCGGGGCAATAGGGATTGTTAATCTTGCTCATGGCGATGTGGCAGCATTTGCCGCATTTTCAGCTATCGTCGCACAAAAGCTATTAGAGACATTTCTAAGCGTCAATGCAGCTGCACTATTATCGATTCCCATTGGGATCCTGGTGGGAGCAGCGGTCGGTTGGGGACTATATCGCTTCGCTTTCCGCCCATTGGGAGAGGCGCCACCTGTAATTGGTCTGCTAGCGGCAATTGCTTCCGGCTTTATCATTCGAGAATCGATTTTTAATTTTTTCAGCGGCGGCAGAAATCCGCAGCCGTTTACGTCTGCGATCCCGAACGTTGTGGTCGAGGTCAACGGCGTCTTTGTTTTGCTGAAGCAATTGGTCGTAGTAGGCACAGCCCTATGCCTAGTAGTTTGGCTGGCCACGACATTAAATCGAACGCAGTACGGACGCGCAGTTCGTAGTTTAGTAAATAACAGAGAGGCAGCGCGCACACTCGGCGTACCAATCGACCGTACCTTAGCAATAACTTTTTTGCTTGGGGGAGGATTGGCAGGCGTTGCGGGAGTTCTGAACGGTATCTACTACAGCATCGTTCAGTTCGACATGGGCGTACTACTTACAATCAAAGGATTTGTCGCAGCCGTAATTGGTGGTCTTGGAAATATTTATGGAGCTCTAATTGGCGCACTTATCATCGGCCTTCTTGAAGCGTTCACGGCCGGATTTTTACCGAAAGGCAATGCATATAAAGACGTTGTAGTTTTTGGTGCGTTGATCCTGATTTTGCTGCTCCGTCCCGAAGGCATTCTTGGTTCGCCAAACGCGAAGAAGGTATGACGATGAGCGCACTAAGAAAGACAAGGGTCGCTTCAACGAGTGTGGCATCGAGCGCGTTATTGTGCGCTGGTGCAATGACCGTGATTTGGGGAGCAACAATAACTTTCCTCATGATTCATAACGAATATCTTTCCATTTTATTGGCCGCGGTTTCGATCGGAACAATCGAAGCAATCCGCCGATTCGTTCCAAATTCTTTAAATTCAATAACGCAGTCCGTAGCGAATCGAAGCGAGATCGTCGTCGGCGTCTCACTCGTAGCGCTAGTGGCGCTGCCGTTTTTATTGCAGAGCAATGCCTATTGGATTCACATTCTTACCATGGTTTTCATTTTCGGATTTGCTGCCCAAGGTTTAAATATTCACTTGGGAGAAATTGGTGCAATTAATGTTGGATACGCTGGATTTTTTGCAATTGGTGCGTATTCCGCTTCAATCATTATGGTGGATTACGGTTCTACATTTTGGATGAGCTTGATTTATGCAACAGCAATTTGCTGGTTCACAGGCCTGCTGGTTGGAGCGTGTACCATCCGAACGACAGGAGACTACCTCTCTCTCGTCACACTCGGTTTTGGTTTAATCGTTTACCAACTGGCCGTAAACATGACGTGGCTTACCCATGGGACAGATGGGGTTCACGTTCCAAAGCCGCAATTCTTCGGTCATGGCTTCGATCGCCCTATCGATCTCGGTTTCGTTCATCTTCCAAAAGAATCCAATTTTTATTTTCTCGGGTTGCTCTGCCTAGTCCTCGCGATGCTTGTTTCACACAGAATGACAAAATCGTGGATAGGACGGACTTGGGCTGCAATGAGGCAAGACCCTCTAGGAGCAGGGTGTTTCGGTATCAACGTTCCGATCATGCAAGTACTTTCTTTCGCATTTGGCGCAGCGTTCGCAGGAGTTGCAGGAGCTCTTTATGCTGGCGAGATAGGGTTCATTGAACCGGGAGAATTCACAATTTTTATGTCGATTACTTTGATTTGCATGGTGATTTTGGGGGGTATGGGAAATTGGTGGGGAGTCGTGATAGGCGCATTCATCATGATCGTTGTGCCTGAGAAACTGCGCGACTTTCAAGAAATGCGATACTTTCTTTATGGCATTGTCCTCTTGGTTATTCTTATCCATCGCCCTTACGGACTCTTTGCGAGTACTCGACGCAAGTTTGAAAAACTTATTGGCTAGTATAGGAAAACCACCGTGTCAAAATCTCTGGCGTCGCGAGTAGCTTCGGAATCTGAACCTATTTTAAGAATCCGCGATCTACGCAAGAATTTTGGCGGAGTTCGTGCAATCGATGGCGTGAACCTGGACGTATACGAGGGTGAGATCGTCGGCGTTATAGGTCCAAATGGATCCGGCAAAACGACGACGTTCAATGTCCTTACTGGTCTTGTAAAGGCTAGCGGCGGAAGCATCCGCTGGAAGGGAGATCGCGAACTTGTTGGTGCGGAGCCATGGACCATTTTTGAACTTGGAATTGCTAGAACGTTTCAAAACATTCGCCTTCCACTGGGTCTGTCAGTACTAGAAAATGTGATGATGGGTCTTTTTTTGGAGGAGCGGTCAAATTGGCTTCACGTTCTCTTCGACACCAACCGTTTACGACGCCGTCGGGAAGAGATGTCTAGCCGTGCACATGAGGCACTTCGCTTCATAAGCCAGTCCCTTTCGCATACGCCAGAAAGACTCGTTGCAGAATTGAAATTGCACGGGCAATTGTTTCTAAACCCAAGCTTCTGCTGCTGGACGAACCGACAGCAGGAATGAACGCGGGGGAAACTGACGAATTGGGCGTTGATATACGCAAGGTAAGCGAAACGGGAATTACGGTTGTGTTGGTTGAGCACAAAATGAAATTTATTTCAGATCTAGCAGACCGCGTTGCCGTACTAAATTTTGGACAAAAAATTGCGGAAGATACATACGAACACATTCGGTCGAATGAAAAGGTCATAGAAGCATATCTTGGCCGACGTCGTGCTGCGCAAGCGTAATATATTCTAGAGCACAGGAGCGAATATGCCGAAAATGTCGTGGGCCATCGTGTTAATTGGCCTGATCTTGGGTTTAGCAATTCTGTCGCTCGTTCTATCTCCGGGACATTTGTGTGGAAATAAAGACACGTTGAGCAGCGTTGTTAAGCCGGTTTGTCCTTTTTTCTTTTAACTCGGTCAAGGCGCTTTCGCTTCGCATTCCGAATGTTTGAAATGTCCTCTCCTAGTTTCATGTAAATTCCGGAGCCTGACCCGGGCGATTGACCTGACGGATATTTTGGACCAGCGGGATAGAGACTACTGTATGGCGTAGCTCCGATCCAGATGAGTTGCCGGGATTGATGTTTGCGGAGCCGGTGGTCGATAGTTCAGCGATGAGTGCGGTCTGATCGTGTTGTAGTGCTTGCGCCATTGCTCGATGACGACGGTGGCCTCCTTCAGACTGTAGAACATCTCTCCGTTGAGTAGTTGGTCGCGCAGTTCTGCTGCGATATTCCGGCTTCCCGGCACGCCACCGGCGGAGACTTACCCTGTGACAGCAGCACTTCGATCTGACAGATCACCACCACAATCTGCTCTGCGCTGAACCTCTTCTTCGGCATCACCAAAGCTCCTTTCCAAGACATTCTCTCACAATGTCTGGTCCAAAAAAGCCCGGTCAGGTCACCTATCCTCATAGGCTCGGGAATCCGACGCCGAACGAGCGCCACAGAAATGCACAGCACGTTGCGCGGATTGCCAGTGCACAGCCCATCTAAAACACGATAGCGTTCTTGCACACCAGACGCGCCTGTTGAAGTGCGCGCGCAAAGGGAGTGACGGGTGATGGCGAAATTTGCGATTTGTCGCCTCGTGGCGGCTTCGATCGGCGTCCTTGTGCTCTGTGCGACGGGTCATGCGCAGGAGCCTATCCGTGTCGGCTTTCCGATTGTGATGTCGGGAGCAGGCGCTCAGTTCGGGGTTCCCGTTCTGAAAGGTGCTCAGATGTACGCGGAGGAGGTCAACAAATCCGGCGGTATTCTTGGCCGCAAGATAGAGATCGTTCCGCGCGACACGAAGTTAAGGCCAGACGAGGCAGTGAGGGTGGCGCGCGAGCTAATCACTCGCGAGCGAGTCAATTTTCTCGTCGGGACGTTTACCTCCGCTGAAGGGCCGGCAGTCTCCGAGATCGCGAAGGAGAACAAGATCGTATTTATCGCGCCGGTTCCGGCTACAGACCGCTTGACCGCGCCAGACTCGCTCCATCCGTTCGTCTTCCGCGTGGCGAAGAACACGACGACCGAGGGGCGCGCCGCCGCCGAGATTCTGTCGAAATGGCAGGATGTAAAGCGTGTTGCGACGATTGCGCCCGATTACGCCTACGGACAGGACACGGTCAAATCCTTTGTCGAACGCATCAAGTTACTGCGCCCCGACATTGAGATCGTCGATCAACAATGGCCCAAACTGAGCGAGCCCGATTACACGCCGTTCCTGACCGCACAACTCGCCCGCAAGCCCGATGCAGTGGTTTCGGTACTGTGCTGCGGAAATTTCGACACGCTTGTCAAACAAGGCAAGCCGCTCGGTTACTTCGAGTCCATCAAATTCAAGATGCTGGCGCTGGGAGAGGCGGGTTCGGTCGAAACAATGCGCGCACTCGGTAGCGACTATCCCCTCGGGATATGGGGCAACACGTATGACGCGTTCTATTGGGACGGACCTCCCGGCCACCGCGCCTACATCGAGCGGTTGCAGGCCTTCACTGGCGAAAAAGATCCTTCCTCCTGGCCGATCCAGGGCTACATCGCCATGCAATTCCTGGTCGAGGCCATCAAGAAGGCCAAGACCATCGATTCGGAGAAGGTCGCTGCCGCGATGCTCGGTCTGACGATAGCGTCGCCTGTCGGGCCATTGACGATGCGCGAGAAAGATCATCAAGCCAATCGCGGCCAGCTATATGGCATTGCGATCAAGGACGCAGGTTACTCATTCGCGATCCTGGACCCCAAATCCATCCTGAGCATCGACCCTGCAAAGTTAATGGATTGATGGGGGTGCAGGCAGATGACTGCGGCCGTAATCATCAACCAGGCCTTTAGCGGACTCACGACCGCGGTCTTTCTTTTCATGACCGCGATCGGCCTCTCGCTGATTTTCGGCGTTATCCGTGTGCTCAATTTCGCCCATGGCTCCTTCTACATGCTCGGCGCTTACCTGGCCTATCAGTTCACGGTGTATCTCGGGTCGAGCAATCTTGGGTTCTGGGCGAGCGCGTTGCTCGCGGCGGCGACTGCGGCGCTGGTTGGCCTTATCGTCGAACGAACCTTGCTTTGCCGTCTCTACGGCAAGGAAGAGCTGCTGCAGCTCCTTTTCACTTACGCGCTGGTGCTGATTTTTGCGGACGCAGTGAAAGCGATCTGGGGGATTGAGCAGGTGTCTGTGTCTCGACCGCCCGCATTCAGCGGCGGGGTCAACTTCGCAGGCGCAGTCGTTCCTCAGTACAGTCTCGTCGTCAGCGTGATCTGCATGGCGCTGGTTCTTGCACTTTGGGTCATGATACAGCGTACGCGGATCGGTCGCATTGTCCGCGCCGCAGCCGCGGATCGAGAAATGGTCCGGGCGTTGGGAATCAACGTCACGAAGCTCTACTCGTCGGTCTTTGCCGGAGGATGTTTCCTGGCTGGACTCGGAGGCGCGCTGGTATCGCCTGTGACGGCCATCAATCTCGGCATGGATGCCGATATCATCATCGCATCGTTCATCGCGGTGGTAGTTGGAGGAATGGGATCGTTCTGGGGAACGCTGCTCGGTTCGCTGCTCTATGGACAGGTGCTGGCCTTCGGAATTCTGTTACTTCCGCAATTCTCCTTGTTTGCCGTGTACGCCCTGATGGCCGTCGTGCTGATCGTCCGTCCTCATGGTCTGCTTGGCGTACGGGAGGCAGCCCGCGCATGACGTCCCGGTATTTGTTGTCGACGGCTGCAGTTGTTGCCTTGGCGCTTTTCCCTCTTTTCGGAGGCGGCCTGGCCACGTTCCTCGCAACCGACGTAGCTATCTGGGCGCTATTCGCTGTCAGCCTGAACATCCTCGTCGGATACACCGGACTTGTCTCTTTTGGACATGCCGCGTATTTCGGTGTTGGTGCCTACGTCGCCGGCATTCTCTTGAAGAGCACGGAAGTATCGTTCCTGCTGGCCCTGCCGCTTGCAGCGATAGCGGCCGGCGCGTTGGCGGCGATCTTTGGCTTCTTTTGTGTCAGGCTCACCAAGGTCTACTTTAGCATGTTGACCCTGGCGTTTGCGCAGATTGCCTGGGCGCTTTGTTTCAAGCTCAACGCATTTACGGGTGGCGATCAGGGTCTCTCCGGAATTCCCTATCCGGGATTTCTTCAACAACTCGATGGCGTCGCAGTTCTACGGGGGCTCAATACGAGCGAGCGCTTCCATATCCTGGCGGTCGTGGTTGCGAGCATCTGTCTTGCCCTGATCCACCGCATCCTCTCATCGCCCTTTGGCCGCGTCCTGACAATGATCCGGGAAAATCCGGGACGGGCAGAGTTTGTGGGCGTGAATGTGCACCGCTATCAGCTCGCGGCATTCGCGCTCGCCGGTCTGTTTGCCGGCATCGCCGGAGCGTTGTTCGGAATTTTCAACAGGGGCATGTATCCGGATCTGATGTATTGGACCAAATCGGCGGAGGTCTTGATTATGGTCGTGCTCGGCGGGGCAGGGCGGTTTTACGGCCCGATCATCGGTGCATTCTTGCTGCTCTGGCTCAACCAGGAGCTGACTGCAATCACCGAATATTGGTCTGCGATCGTGGGCCTGGCGCTGTTGGGATTGATCTTCTTCCTGCCGGGGGGCTTTGCCGACCTGTTCGAACGCGGATTCCGCTTCGTTGTCGCTCGCTTTCAGCAGGCCCGGACCACCGAGGCGGCACCGCAACAGAGTGGTTCATGACGTACGCGTCCTCAGATCATGCAGAAGTGCCTTGCCTCCAGTTGCGCGCCCTTACCAAAACCTTCGGCGGCTTCAGGGCCATTAGCGACGTGACCCTGGAGCTTCGGCGCGGAACCATCAACGCGATAATCGGCGCCAATGGAGCCGGTAAGTCGACGCTTTTCAACCTGATCACAGGACACTACACGCCAACCTCCGGAACGGTGAGATACGACGATCGCAACATCACCGGGATAGCCCCACATCGCTTGAGCAAGCTCGGCATTGGGCGATCTTTCCAGCGCACAAACGTGTTCGCCAAACTGACGGTATTCGAAAATGTTCAGGCCGCGCTGATTGCGCATCGCGGTCTGGGGCCGCAATTGTTCTCCTCATCGGCATCGAAGTTCGTGTCTGAGACACGTGACGTACTTGCTTCGGTTGGATTGTTTGACAGCGCAGATGTGCCGGCCGGCCTGCTGGCCTATGGGGATCAAAAGCAACTCGAGCTCGGCATTACGCTGGCGCTAGATCCGACCCTGCTGTTGCTCGATGAGCCGACTGCGGGAATGTCGGCCGCTGAGACCGAGAAGTCGATTGAGCTTATTCGTCGAATTGTTCGCGAGAGGGGCATTACCCTACTATTCACTGAGCATGATATCCATGCGGTATTTTCTATTTCCGACCGCATTCTGGTGCTGGAGCAGGGCAGCCTGATCGCGGACGGATCGTCGCAGGAGATACGCACCGACGAGAAAGTTAAGCGAAGCTATCTCGGAGGCAGAGAATGAGTACCCCCATTCTCGCGCTGGATGGCGTATTCGCCGGCTACGCTCAATCAACGGTACTGTTCGACCTCTCTCTGGAAGTCGAGGCCGGAGAATGTGTTGGCCTCCTCGGTCGAAATGGCGTTGGCAAGACCACCACGATCCGGGCCGTTATCGGGTTGACACCGGCGCGTGCCGGACGGATCAAATGGAAGGCGACCGATATCACGGCCTTGCCCGCTCACCAGATCGCCCGGTCCGGCATCGGCCTAGTTCCGGAGGATCGCCGCGTATTCGCAGACCTCACCGTATTCGAAAATCTCGACGTGGGCGCGCGCCCGGCCCCGGACGGACACGTTGCTTGGACGATGGAACGCATCTTCGATCTGTTTCCGCAGCTTGCAAAACTCCGTGACCGAAAAGGCGGCTTTCTCTCGGGGGGCGAGCAGCAGATGTTGACCATAGGGCGAACGCTCATGGGCAATCCGCAGTTACTTCTGCTCGACGAGCCGTCCGAAGGACTTGCGCCGATAATCGTCGAGAATCTGCATATGCAGATCATGCGGCTCAAGCAAGAAGGTCTCACGATCCTGATCGCCGAGCAGAATCTCGAATTCGTCCTCGACCTCTCCGACCGGGTCTACATCCTGGAAAAGGGTCGAAGCGTGTTTCACGGCAGCCCCGCGCAGGTGCGCGGCGATCGAACGTTGCGCGATCGATACCTCTCCCTCTAATCCCAGACCGAGCCAACAAAGAAGGAAGAATGCGATGGATATCAGAAAGACGGTCGTTTTCGACGAAGAGATCGCGAGTGAAAATGGGTCGCGCCTCACAATTCCTCTGCGCCGGGTTGCTGCCGGCGTCGTGCTGAAGAACCCTCTCGCCAACAAGCCGGTTGGCACCGATCTGGCTCCGTTGATCGACCTATCCGTCAAGATCGGAGAGATGCTGACGAAGAAGGCGCTGGCTTTGCTTGGCGACCCAAAGCAGCTTCGGTCGTACTCGAAGGCGGCCCTGGTTGGTACTGCTGGAGATCTCGAACATGGCGCGGTCATGATCCATGCGCGCATAGGGTTTGCGATGCGAAGCACGATTCAGCGTGGCCGGGTACTTATCCCGGGTAACGCCAAGGTCGCGGGACCCGGCACTCATATTGACATGATTTTTGGACCGATCGAAGAAGGTTGGGACCTGGATGCCATGGATACCATGCCGGTCATGGTCGCCGATTCGCCACGGGCAGACGAGATTTTGCTGTTGGTCGGTTACATGACGGGACCCCGACCTCATGCACGATCGAAAGGTCCGGATCAGAAGGAAGTGGATGCGCTTCTGAAATCATTCTCTTGATCTTGAGGTCAGGCTGACAAAATTTGATGGCTTCTTCGGCGCGTAGCGTCGAATACGTACCGAAGAAGTCCTCGCGGAGGTTAGGCTGGCGTCATGAAATCGCGGACTAGGCCTGTAACGCAAATCCCGCGGAAAGCGAACCTTCCCGATGGAAGGATTGGGCTGTTTCCGTGGGACGATGTGCAATACTTTCTCGAACTGGTTCGCAAGAATACCCTCGTCAAGGCTTCCAGAAGATTGGGAGTTTCCCATACGACCGTTCTGCGGCGAATTGCAAATTTGGAGCGCCGCGTTGATCACAAGCTCTTCGAGCGTACCCAGCGCGGCTTCGTGCTCACCGAAGCTGGGTGGAAACTCTTGAAGCATGCCGAAGCAATGGCGCAAGCCGCCGATGGCATCGATGCGGCGGGTCGAGCGGGGAACGATTTATCCGGCTCAGTTCGCATCGCGGTAGTGGAAGGATTCGCCGCGCGAGTGTTGAGTCCGGCGCTGCCTGCGTTTCGGGAGAAACATCCGGACATTGCTTTGGAAATTCTCACAGCAATGCAGACCGCCAATCTGACAAAGCGGGAAGCCGACCTCTCGATCGGCCTCGTCAGGCCGACCGGGCCTCGTCTGGTGGCCCGTCGATTGGCTCGATGCGATGTTCACTTGTATGCCTCTCGAAAATATGTCGAGCGGCATGGCCAGCCGTCCCGGATCGAGGATATCGATGAGCATGTTTTTGTCGACTATATCGAGGATATGATCGAAATCCCGAGCCTCAAATGGCTTCGCGATACCACTGGCAACAGGAACGTCGTTTTCCGGAGTACGAGCCCTCTCTCGCAATTGAGTGCCGTTCTCGCTGGCGTCGGGATCGGCATGTTCCCCGATTACATCGTTCGGGGGGAGCCCTCGATGCAAATGATTCTGCCCAGGTTGGTGAAAGCTGAGCGTGAGTTCTGGCTGGCAATCCACGAAGACCTCAGGAATGTTCCGCGAATGGCGGCGGTGTTCAACTTCATCAAGGAGATATTTCGGATAGACCCCTCATTTCGGCGTTGAGTCGACCTGAACAACAAGATCCCGATGATCGTTCAGTCGATCGGGGAGTCCGCGCGGCGTTTCGCAGATCTCGAGCGCCGCGGTATCGCCTTCGATACAGAGATCGACGAGAGATTAAATAAGGAGCTAGAATGCGTTCCATCGGTCACTTTATTGGCGGCAAGGAAGTCAAAGGCACATCGGGGCGTTTTGCCGATGTGTACGAGCCGATGACCGGCGAAATTCAAGCCAAGGTCGCGCTTGCCTCCAAGGCCGAGATGCGCGCTGCGGTCGAAAACGCCAAGGCCGCGCAGATCGAATGGGGCGCGACCAACCCGCAGCGTCGTGTCCGCGTGCTGATGAAATTCCTCGAACTGGTGGCGCGCGACAATGACGCGCTGGCCGAACTGCTGGCGCGCGAACACGGCAAGACCGTTCCGGACGCGCGCGGCGATATTCTGCGCGGCGTCGAGGTTGTGGAGTTTGCGCTCGGCATTCCGCAATTGATGAAGGGCGAATACACCGAAGGTGCAGGTCCCGGTATCGATCTTTATTCGATGCGGCAGCCTTTAGGCGTCGTCGCCGGTATCACGCCGTTCAATTTCCCCGCGATGATCCCGATGTGGAAATTCGCCCCCGCCATTGCCTGCGGCAACGCGTTCATTCTGAAACCGTCGGAGCGTGATCCCGGCGTGCCAATGAAACTGTGCGAGTTGATGTTAGAGGCTGGTTTGCCGCCGGGCATTCTCAATTGTGTCAATGGCGACAAGGAAGCGGTGGACGCCATTCTGGACGATCCGGATATTCGCGCCGTCGGCTTCGTCGGCTCGTCCTCGATCGACCAGACCGTGGATGCGCTGATCGGCGCAGGCTTTGGTGCTGCGGGCGAACGCTGCATGGCGATCTCGGTTGCGGTGCCCGGCGGCAAGACGACCGCGGACCGGTTGATGGAGAAAATGATGCCGCGCGTCGAAGCGCTCAAGATCGGTCCCTCGACCGATCCCAACGCCGATTTCGGCCCGCTTGTGACCAAGGCAGCACTTGAGCGCGTCAAGAATTACGTCGAGGTCGGTATCAAGGAAGGCGCGACGCTCGCCGTCGATGGACGCGGCTTCAAGATGCAGGGCTATGAGAACGGCTTCTATATGGGCGGCTGTCTGTTCGACAACGTCACCAAGGACATGCGGATCTACAAGGAAGAAATTTTCGGCCCCGTGCTATCGGTGGTGCGCGCCAAGGATTACGACGAAGCGCTGGCGCTGCCGTCAGACCACGACTACGGCAACGGTGTTGCGATCTTCACCCGCGACGGTGATGCCGCGCGCGATTTTGCAGCACGCGTCAAT
>JAPLPA010000564.1:0-983 GCA_026400415.1 Afipia sp.
TTCGGTAGGGCATTCAAGAAGATGCGTTGGTGGCGCGTTGTCCAAACAACCGCCTCGACCGCATTGGTGCCCGGATGGTACGGAACGCGGGGGCGGCTTTTCTCCGGCGCAGCCGACAACACAACGTTGCGGTCAGGTTTGCCGGGCTGATCATGAACCCAGCCTTGCAAATCGTCCGCAGCCAGCATGGCAAGGATGCGATCTGGCAGCGGATCGACATCATGCGCCGCAAACACGTTCATAACGATCCGGCCGCCTTTCAAGAGACGGGAACGAATGGCCCGACAAGTGAAGTGGTCGAAAGTTTCGTCAAATCGAAAAGCCGGGCCGCCGACGTCGATCGCGATGCCGTCAAAACACGTTTTCTGTTCGGCCAGGAACTCTTCAAAATCTTGGATGATGCAAGTGACATCCTGGGGCAATTTGAAAAATTGCCGCGCGATTTCAAAACTTACCGGATTATCATCCACCAACGTGACGCGCTTGCCTTGCCGATGTAGCATTGTCGCCAGCGAGCCTGCCGCGCAACCAAGCACCAGAACGTCGGTGGCTTTTTGCAACAGCTGCGCCATGAGATGGACGTAGCTGAACAAGCTCATCCCGTCGGGCGTTGCATGCGATTGGAAAACGCCTTCCTCGTAATAAGAAAGTGCGCCGGTCTGGCGGTCTTGGATGAGGACGATCTTGCCGCGCCGCCCCTCGAAATTCGCCAGAAATTGCATTTGCCAAAATGCCTTACTAGGATTATACATCATATTTGATGTTTTATACATCAAATATAGCTACCTAATATGTCATACTCACATCCGAGACGGGAGTCCAGACCATGATCACTGCTGCCCAGCTTCGAGCTGCCCGTGCTTTGCTCGGTCTTGATCAAAAGGACATTGCGGAGATGTCCGGCGTCTCGTTGCCAACCATCCAGCGAATGGAGGCAA
Source organism: Afipia sp. (assembly GCA_026400415.1). GTDB lineage: Bacteria > Pseudomonadota > Alphaproteobacteria > Rhizobiales > Xanthobacteraceae > Afipia. The sequence goes on from JAPLPA010000564.1 coordinate 939, forward strand.
GCGACGGCAACGTCAAAGGCATGGTGGATACGCTGACAAAAGTAG
>JAPLPA010000564.1:1019-3307 GCA_026400415.1 Afipia sp.
TGCCGATCACGCTCGCAGCGATGGGAGCGGTCGCGGTGTGCGGCTGCGCCAACCCGGCACGCCGACGGGCAGGAGTCACTGAACAGGCGACTGCGACGAATCTGCGATCTAGTGAAAATTGCAAGGCAACATGACCACCTTCAAATCAAACCGTGCAGCCTAGCGGACACCTAGTTTAATTGAACTGTTCACCCCCAAACTCGTTACGGTGTTGCGCGATGGGTGCGGCATCACCAATCTACGCGGAAGACGTGCTCGCAGGACTGACCGTCGCTATCGTTGCTCTGCCGCTGTCGATGGCTATCGCGATTGCCTCGGGAACCACGCCGGAACGTGGTCTTTGAGGTGAAAGGTGCCTCACCGACCGGGTTCGCTACTTTTCGACATAGATCAATCCACCCAGCTGTCGCGGAGCTTAGTGTAATTAATGTTTCCCTTTATTTATCGATGTCCGACAACTGGGCAGAATGTACAAGGCTTCATTGCGGACAAATTAGTGCCGGATCATGAAAAGGACGTTTATGTATCAATAGCTTGCATTGCTTGTGATCGAGCCCATTTGGTAAATCGCTCTACCGGAAAACTGTTGAGTGACAAGATTAAATAGAATTTCTCAAAATTCTTTTCCACGCATAAGGTGCGCAGCCAGGATGCGCTTGATCGCGATTGGAGCGCACATGTATGAGCCTCGACATTTGGGTGGTGCGGCAGCTTTGGATATAGTCCCATTAATTGGATGACCGATCCGGTCACGCTGGGTCATGACCAACCCGTCACAAGTCGCAAAAGAAATTGCGGATGGGTGCGTTAAATTGGCGATACTGGCTCGACTTGGGGGCAATTGTTTAGAGTTTAAAGTCTTAAGCCGAGCACTGATTATTTCACCCATGCTGATTGATGTTTTATCCATCACTAGACAAACATTAAAGTGGTGGTATGATATATAAACAGTGAGGTAGAATGATAACGGCTTCCCAACTGCGTGCCGCGCGAAGCCTTCTCGGCGTCGATCAGAAACACTTGGCAGAAATGTCCGGCGTGTCGCTGCCAACCATTCAGCGCATGGAGGCCAGTAACGGCAACGTCCGCGGCATCGTCGATACCTTGACCAAAGTTGTTGAGGCGCTGCAACGGGCAGGGGTTGACCAATCAGGCACACTGACCGGCCGAAGCCACTGAGAATTTAAACGCGACGTTGACCGCCGACCATGTGCCGACGATCCCGCCGTCTTATTGAAAGGCGAGAGGTTCAATGACCATTGCTCCATCACCGGCATCTGCACGGCATGAGCCGAGTTTCATCGAGCTCTTCACGCCTAAAAGCATCACGGTCCTGCGCGAAGGCTACAGCCTGGCCGGCCTGCGCGCCGACGTCCTGGCGGGACTGACTGTTGCAATCGTTGCATTGCCGCTGTCGATGGCTATCGCGATTGCTTCGGGAACCACGCCGGAGAAGGGGCTTTATACTGCGGTCATTGGTGGGTTCTTCATCTCTCTGCTCGGCGGCAGTCGGTTTCAAATTGGCGGGCCGGCCGCCGCCTTCACGGTCGTCGTCGCGAATACGATCGCTCATCACGGGTTTGACGGCATGCTGCTCGCCACAGTCATGGCTGGCTTGTTTCTTTTGCTGCTCGGCTTCCTGCGCTGTGGCAGCTATATCAAATTCATTCCGTATCCGGTCACTGTCGGCTTCATCTCGGGGATCGCGGTCATCCTGTTCGCCGGTCAGGTTCACGATTTGCTCGGGCTGACGCTCACAGTCAAAGAGCCTGCCGACTTCATCCCCAAACTTGAGGTCCTCTGGGACGCGATAGCCACGATCAAGCCCGCCGCTGTCGCGATTTCGCTGATAAGCGTCGGCGTGATTCTGGGATTCAGGCGCTACCTGCCGAGCTGGCCGGGAATACTTGTCGCCGTTGTTCTTGGCGCTCTGGCGGTTGTCGTGTTCCAGCTGCCAGTCGAAACTATCGGCACCCGGTTTGGCGGCATTCCCAGTTCGCTGCCCTGGCCTTCGCTGCCTACATTTTCGCTGGAGAAAATGCAGGCAGTCCTGCCAGATGCCGTTTCGTTTGCGCTCCTCGGAGCGATTGAATCACTGCTCTCGGCTATGGTTGCCGACGGAATGACCGGCCGTCGTCATCGCTCGAATTTGGAACTGGCTGCGCAGGGTGTTGCGAATATCGGCGCAGCCCTCTTCGGCGGTATCTGTGCGACCGGGACCGTTGCTCGAACCGCTACAAATATCCGCGCAGGTGCGCGCAGCCCGATTGCCGGCATGATGCATGCGG
>JAPLPA010000250.1 GCA_026400415.1 Afipia sp.
GACTTCGAGAGACTCATTACCCTCGAGTTTCGGTGCTTCGCCTAAGATTCCGAGCACGGTGACACCGTTGCAGCCGACCTTCGCGTAGAAGTCGGTCAGGCGATCGATGGATTCGTAGTCGATCTTGCCGTCGTCGAAAAAAGGCGTCGGTGCGATGGCGAATGTGCCGCTCGCCTCATGGGTCAATTTCATGTCGAGGTACTTTTCTTGTTGGTCAGATTGGTCGCGCAGCTATCTTACCGCTTCTCTCCAAAGAAAATCTCTTTTTCGTGCGCCGCGATATCCTGCGCTTTCCACGTGCCGCCGGGCTTCCAGCCGTCCATTTCCATCATTTTCATTTCGCGGATTCCGCGCGGACCAGATACGCCCAGCGTTTTGCCCGACTGATCGCCCGACAGCGAACTCACCATATAGAGCACGGCGGGCGCAATCTCGTCCGGCCCCATCTGCGCGCCAGGATTGTCCTTGTAGCGCTGCAGATCCGCCGTCATACGGGTCAGCGCACCGGGAGCCAGCGTCCATATCCGGATGTTGTTCTTGCGGCCTTCGACGGCGAGCACGTTCGACAGTCCCCAGATGCCGCCTTTTGCGGAGCCGTAGTTGCTCTGGCCGAAATTCCCGATCAGGCCAGATGTCGATGACGTGTTGACGATGACGCCGCCGCCATTGTCCTTCATCCATTTGAACACCGGCATGGTGACGCAGAAGGTGCCCTTCAGATGCACCTTCATGACACGGTCCCAATTGGCCTCCGGCATTTTGGCAAATGTGCCGTCGAGCAAAATGCCGGCATTGTTCACCAGAATATCGGCGCGGCCGTAATGTTTGATGGCGTCGTTGAATACCGACTCGCCGCCTGCCATCGTCGAGATATCCGCGCCGTTTGCGACAGCGCGTCCGCCTGCGGACTTGATCGCATCGACGACCTTTTGCGCCATGGAGGTGTCCGCGCCGCTGCCATCGCGCGGACCGCCAAGATCGTTGACAACAACGGAGGCGCCCTCCCGCGCGAACAGTTTGGCGTAAGCCTCGCCGAGGCCTCCGCCCGCGCCCGTGATGATCGCAACCTTGCCGTCGAGCAAACCCATGCTGATCTCCGCAAATTTTTAATTGAGAACGGTTTTGCCGTTTCTGATGACAGTGACGTTACGTGCCTTGACGCGGCCTTCCAGCGAAATCACGTTGCCTTCGCGCCACAAGTCGAACGAGACGGTCTCGCCCGGAAATACCGGCGCGGAAAAACGAGTGACGTGTTGTCTGAATGCACGCGGATCGTAGTCCGCATAGGTCTGCAACACCGCGCGACAGCTCAGGCCATAGGTGCACATGCCATGCAGAATGGGCCGGTCGAAGCCCGCGCGCTTGGCGAACTCAGGATCGCTGTGCAGCGGATTTCTATCACCACACAGGCGATAGATCAGCGCCTGATCCGGGCGCGTTGAAATATCGACGCTCTTGTCCGGCGCGCGGGTTGGAATTTTGTGCGGTTCAGGCTGACCGTCGGACGGTCCGCCGAAGCCACCATCGCCGCGCGCGAATTGCGACGCGATCAGGGTTGCGAGGTCGTCGCCCTTCTCGTCTTTCAGTACGGTCTTGCGTAGGATCACCGCGCCTTTATCTTTGCCCTTGTCGAACACGCCGAGAATGCTGGAGTCGGCCGTGATGTTGGCCTTCACGGGCAGCGGCTTGGGAAAGACGATATCGCGTTCGCCATCCACTACCATGACGCGATTGACATCGATGGGGCCAGCGGTTGCACCCCATGCGGCTACTGAAGCGTAAGTCGGCACCACTTTTAGTTCGCGCGGCGTGAGATAGCCTTCATTGACGAACGGTAATTCTTTCTGGTCCATCGGATCGGCACCCAGCCCGATCCCGACCGCATAGAGCATCACTTCGCGGTCGGTCCACGCATATTTCTGCCCGACATTCTTCAGCGCCAAGCGGCGCGCCGTCTGTCGCCTTCCACACAAGCTTCACACGTTGACCGATTTTCAAGGCTGTCAATTCCGTATCGACGAAATTTGTCAGCAGCGACGGGCCTTCGTCGAGCGTGACATAACCAATGGCATAAGGCCCGGTCGGTGATTTCCGCATGAGACTGTAGGAGTAGATCGTGCCCTCGCCTTTGCTTTCTTCCCACACCGTCTCGCCGCCGTCGCAGAACGGACAGATCGACCGCGGAAAATAATGCGGCTCCTTGCAGGCCGTGCAGCGCTTGATGAGAAGCTGACCTTTGCGCGCCGCTTCCCAAAAATGCGCGGTTTCCGGATTCTCAACCGGCGCTGGATATTTCTTTGTCTCGCTCATGACACGCGCTCCAGAATGGCGGTCGATGCGGCGTGGCGCACGCCAAGCAATCCGCCGGTGCCATGCGCCACCGCCAGATCGCAATTCGGCACCTGCACTTTTGGGTGCGCCTCACCACGCAACTGCCGCACCGCTTCGATAATTTTTGTGATGCCGCCGCGATTGATCGGGTGGTTATTACAGAGCCCGCCGCCGTCCGTGTTCCATGGCAGCTTGCCGACGCCCGAGATCAGATTGCCGTCGGCGACGAACTTGCCGCCCTCGCCTTTCTTGCAGAAACCAAGGTCTTCAAGCTGAAACACAACCGTGATGGTGAAGCTGTCGTAGATCGACGCGTATTTGATGTCCTTCGGCGTAATGCCAGCCTCGGCAAATGCCGTCGGCCCGGTTCGCACGCCTGCCGAATAGGTGAGATCGAGATCGCGTCCGCCATTCGGTCCTTTTGCGGACTCGCCGTGGCCGATCAGGCGCACCTGCGGCTTCTTCAATTTCTTTGCAATATCCGCAGTCGTCACGACAAGCGCTCCGCCACCGTCCGACACAACGCAGCAGTCGAGCCGGCGCAGCGGATCTGAAATCAGCGGCGAGTTGAGAACGTCCTCGACCGTGACAACGTCCTTCAACATCGCGTGCGGATTGTATTGCGCATGATGCGACGCTGCGACCTTCACCCAGGCGAGTTGCTCGCTGGTGGTGCCGTATTCGTGCATATGGCGCATCGCGCACATGCCATAGGCATTATGGGTCGTCTGCGCGTAAGCAACCTCGAAATCGAGTTCGGGTCCGTACACGCGCGGCGGCATCGGCGCGGTGCGCGGTTTGCCCGCCAGCGTAATCAGCGCGACCGAGCACTTGCCCGCAGCGATCGCCTGTGCGGCATGCCCGAGCGCGATGATGTAGGAGCAGCCGCCGGTCTCCGTCGAGTCGAGATGGCGCAGTTTCGGCAGGCCGAGATAATCCGCCATCGTCAGAATGCCACCCGGCGCATCGCCGGCGCAGAAATAGCCGTCCACATCGGATTTGGTCAGACCCGCATCGGCCAACGCGCCCTTGGCGCATTCGGCATGGAGCTGGGCGGTCGATTTATCCGGCGCATGCCGGGTCGGGTGCTCATAAATCCCGGCGATGTAGGCTTTGCCCTTGATGCTCAACGCGCACTCCCCGCTCACAATTTGCAGCGGAATATCTCGCCTGCTGGCTCACGAATGGCAAGGGCATTCCATTTCGCACCGCGAACGCATGGGGGCTTTGTCTAATTGCCGCGCATCCGGACGCAAAACCGGTGCCCACTTTTGCTGGATGCGCGCCCTACTCCGCCGCGATCTGCGGTGCGACCATCGGCGGCGGATTGACGAGATCCTTCGCCAGTTGCTCGTAACGCGCCTTGGCTTTCTCAAGCGACGCCTGCTTGACCGGACCGTAACCGCGAATCTGATCCGGCAGCGACAGCAATTCCACCGCAATATCGACGGTCTTCGGCGACAGCAGTTGCACCGCCGTCACCACGTCCTGCTCGTAGCCCTTGATGAGGTTACGCTCCAGCTTGCGGTCCTCGCTGTAGCTGAACGGATCGAACAGCGTACCGCGCAGGAACCGGAATTTCGCCAGAATACCAAATAGCGATTTCATCCATTCGCCGAACGCGCGCTTGCGTGGACGTCCTTGCTCGTCGGTGCCGGGGAGCATTGGTGGCGCGAGATTATATGTCAGCTTGAAGTTGCCTTCGAACTGCTTGGCGACGCTGGCGGCAAAACTGCCATCGGTATAAAGCCGCGCGACTTCATACTCGTCTTTATACGCAAGCAGCTTTGCGTAATTGATTGCGACCGCACGCGGCAGCGCTTCGTCGTAACCGCCGTTGGCAGCGACCTTGCGGAGCTGATCGACAAGATTGCGGTAACATGACGCGTAAGCCTTGCTTTGATAGCTCGTGAGGAATTTCTCGCGATGCGCGATCACTTCATCGAGCGTCATCTGTTCGAGCGTCTTGGGTGCTTCGATTTCATCCTTCATCATCGCCGCAAGCCGCGCCGGATCTGCAGCTGCCAGACGTCCGAGACGAAATGCTTCGGTGTTCATCTTGATGGCGACGGCGTTGAGCTGGATGGCCTGTTCGATGGCTTCCGCGCCAACGGGCAACAATCCGGTTTGATAGGCATAACCCATCATCATCATGTTGGTGGCGATGGAATCGCCCAGCAGTTGTTCGGCAGCTTTGGTAAAATCCAGAAACGCCGAATCCTTGCGCAACGCGGTTTCGAGCGCGAGGTTGACCTTGCCGCGCTGAAAATTGAAATCGCGATTGAGAATGAAATCCGCAATCGGGATCAGATGCGTGTTGATGACGCCATGCGTGCGCGACGAGTCACAGAGCGTGATGGTGTCCTTGGCAATCGCAACCACTTCGTCCGCCGCGATGAGCAAGTCCGCCGTGCCGGTGACAATGCGTGAGCATGTCACGTCCTCGGTGTTCTGCGACAGACGCACATGGCTGAGAACCGCTCCGCCTTTCTGCGCGAGGCCCGACATGTCGAGGATCATGCTGGCTTTGCCTTCGATATGCGCCGCCATGCCGAGCAGCGCGCCGATGGTGAGCACGCCCGTGCCGCCGACGCCACCGACCGCGATGTTGTAGGGCTTGTCGAGCGACGGCATCGAGGCCGGCGGCGGCAAATCGCCGATGTCGCCGAGATTGACGGGCGCGCGCTTGCGCAAGCTTCCGCCCTCGATGGTGACGAAGGATGGGCAGAACCCCTTCACGCAGGAATAGTCTTTGTTGCAAGTCGACTGGTTGATGGTGCGCTTGCGGCCCATCGCGGTTTCCAGCGGCTCGACCGAAATACAATTCGACTGTACCGAGCAATCGCCGCAACCTTCGCAGACAGCAGCATTGATGATGACGCGTTTCGAGGGGTCTTCCAGCAGGCCTCGTTTGCGGCGGCGGCGCTTTTCGGCGGCGCACGTCTGCACGAACACGATGGCCGAACAGCCCGGGACCTCGCGCAACGTGCGCTGAACTTCGTCGAGTTGATCCCGGTGCGCTACTTTGGTGCCCGGAGCGATGTCGGATGCCGGATAGGCTTCGGGATTTTCCGAGACGAGATAAATCTCGCGGATGCCTTCGGAATGAAGCTGAAAAGTCACTTGCTGCGGAGACAGATCGCCATCCACATGCTGGCCGCCGGTCATCGCGGTCGCGTCGTTATAAAGAATTTTGTAGGTGATGTTGGCACCGGAGGCGACCGCCTGACGGATCGCCAGCGAACCGGAATGGAAATACGTGCCGTCGCCGAGATTGACGAACACGTGCTTCTCGTTCGTGAACGGCGCAATCCCCACCCACGGCACACCCTCGCCGCCCATATGCGTGAATGTCTCGGTGTTGCGATCCATCCACAGCGCCATGAAATGACAACCGATGCCGGCCATCGCGCGTGAACCTTCAGGCACTTTGGTGGAGGTATTGTGCGGACAGCCCGAACAGAAATAAGGCGTACGCGTCACCGGCGTGACGACCTGCACTTGGGATGCTTGCCGCCCGTTGAACCAGTCAACCTTGGCGCGGAGCATCGAGACGATTTCCGGATTGAGATCGAGCAGCAACAGGCGTTCGGTCAATGAGCTTGCGAGTGATGCGACGCTGAGTTCTTCGGCGAACGGCAGGAAGCGCTTGTCGTGATTGTCCATCTTGCCGATAATTCGCGGACGCACATCGTCGCGCCAGTTGAACAGTTCCTGCTTCACTTGATTTTCGACGATCTCACGCCGCTCTTCGACGATGAGAATTTCTTCGAGCCCGACTGCGAATGCGCGGACGCCTTCCGGCTCTAGGGGCCACGGCATGCCGATCTTGTAGAGGCGCAATCCGATTTTTGCCGCGACTTCCGGCGTGATGCCGAGTTCGCGCAGAGCTTGGCGAATATCCTCGTAGCTCTTGCCCGATGCCATGATTCCGAAACGCGCGTTCGGGGAATCCATCGTGACGCGGTTGATCTTGTTGGCGCGCGCAAACGCCACGGCCGCAAAACCTTTGTAATCTTGCAGCCGCTTGTCCTGCGCGAAACGGTCGTCCGGCCAGCGCAGGTTGAGGCCGCCCGGCGGCATTTCGAAATCCGGCGGAATGATAAATGGCGTCATCTCGTCATTGAGATTTATCTCGGCGGTGGTCTCCACAGTTTCGGTAATGACCTTCATGCCGACCCAACAACCTGAGTAGCGCGACATCGCAATACCCAAGAGGCCCATCGAAATCATTTCGTGAATGCTCGACGGATACAAATATGGCATCAGCGCGGACATGAAGGCGTGGTCGGACTGATGTGGCACGGTCGATGATTTCGCGCCGTGATCGTCGCCGGCGAGACACAAGACGCCGCCGTTCTTCGCCGAGCCTGCGGCATTGCCGTGGCGGAACACGTCACCGCAACGATCCACGCCCGGACCTTTGCCGTACCAGATGCCCGCAATGCCGTCGAACTTCGCGCCGGGAGACAGGTTGAGCTGCTGCGATCCCCACACCGCAGTCGCCGCAAGATCTTCGTTCACGCCGGGCTGAAATTTGACGTTGTATTGTTCGAGGTGTTTGCGGGCTGCAAACAATTGCTGGTCGTAGCCGCCGAGCGGAGAACCGCGATAGCCGGTCACGAACGCCGCTGTGTTGAGGCCCATCGCGCGGTCGCGCCGCACCTGCGCCATTGGCAGCCGCACCAGCGCCTGAATGCCGGTGAGAAAGACATGCCCAGAGGCCTGGGTATATTTCTGGTCGAGACTGATCGGCCCTTGGTTGATTCCCATAACGCGCCTCTGTTTGCCGGCTGCCGGGTTGTTGTCCCGGAGCCTCGCGAGCCCTTGTTAGAACCAGTCTATGTCGCTTTTTGTTTCCCGCGCATCATTATTTCGCGCAGGTCAGACCGTTGTTTTGCATCAGGTTTTGGGGCGCAATTTTCACACAAAGGGCTTGACCTGCAGCCACCTGTTATGTCGCCGCCGCCTCGTCTGCCGCAATGAGATTTCGCCGATCAAGACGTTTTGCAGCGCGACAAAGAATGGTTCCGCCGGATGGCTGAAATTTCATCCGCCGATGCCGATTCGCGCATCGCTGCGTCCCGGCTGATGCAGGCGCAAAGCGGAACGTCATAGCCGCTCGTCGATTGTTTTCGGGCGACTGACCCAACAACAAATCAACTGAACAAATCAAAACTTGGAGGAGTGAATCATGACGGCGTCAAACAACGGCTGGAGTTCAAACTTCGACAATGATTTTTCGGCGTCACCGCAGACCACCGACGACTATGAATTCAATCAACGTGGCAAGCCTGCCAAAGCGGTAATCGGTCTCGGCATTCTGGTTGCATTTGGATTGGCACTGACTTTCTTTCATCCCGCTAACCACGATGCGTCGACATCGTCGGCGATGGTGAGGGATTCTGCACACGCCAACGCCGTCAACAACGCGCCGGCACACACGATCGGTCAGGCGCCATCAACGTCAGCCAAATAACGGTTGGGTCACGGAACGACCGCCGCGCGCGGCGGTTGTCTCAATAAGGCAGACAATTGGAGGAAACGACAATGGCAGTTAAAAAAAACGATCCATATGGATCTGACACCACGAATGACGAACTCCTTCGACGACGCGCGGCGCGTTTCGACAACGAAATGCAGGCAGACACCGAATTGGCGGAAGGTTCGGCGGGCGGTGGACGAATTGCCCTGTTCGCAATCGCCATTGTGGCAATCATCGGCGCTGTGTTTTTCGGATTGAACAATCCATCGACCACGCCTTCGCAATCGACAGCGCAGACGACGACCACCGTGCCGGTCTCGCCACCCGCGCCTGTTCCGAGCCAGACCACGGGTTCGGCGACATCGACCCAAACTTCGCCGCCACCGGCCTCAACGCCGCCAGCTGTCAATCAACCCACAGTCGATTCGCCGAGCGATACCAATAGCGGGTCGACCAATATGGCTCCTGCTCCCTCGCCATCGAACGGTGGAACGACGCAGTCAGGTCCGCCTGCAAATAACTAAAACAATCTTCGCGTAAAAATTGCGACGGGCATCTTGAGATGTCCGTCGCATTTTTTTTGGGCGCTAGAAGGCCTCGCCGCCGAACGCCCCATTGAGCTCGGCATAGGGTGTGGCGTTGGCAAATTCTGCGAATGTTCCATGTTCAGCGATCTCGCGAGCCGAACGAAGAAAGCCGCCCCACGCTGCGCGCGCAAGAGCGCCGCCCACGCTGATACGCCGCACGCCCATGTCCGCAATTGCGGCGACCGAACCTCCCGGCATACCCACCAGCAGATTGACCGGCTTTGGCGCGACAGCTTTCACAATCGCGACGATGTCAGCTTTGGATTTGATGCCCGGCGCATAAAGACAATCCGCACCCGCGTCAGCGTAAGCCACCAGCCGCTCGATGGTCGCTTTCAGATCAGGCTGACCGATCAGATAGCTTTCGCATCGACCTACCAGCATCACGTTCTGTTTGGTCGCGTCGATTGCGGATCGCGACGCGCGCATGCGCTCGACCGCGAGCTTGAATTCGTAAAGCGGCTGCTTCTCGTTGCCCGTCGAATCCTCGATGGAGATTCCCGCAACACCGGTCGCAACGGCGCGCGTGACATTTTTTGCCACGCCTTCAGGATCATCCGCAAATCCCGCCTCAAAATCCGCATTGACCGGCAGATCGGTTGCATCGCTCAAAAGCTTGAGATGTTCGCAGACCTGCTCCACCGGCAGATCGTTGTCAGAGCGGCCACTCGACCACGCCATACCGGAACTCGTCGACGCCAGCGCCTTGAAACCCATGCCCGCAAGTAATTTCGCGCTGCCCACATCCCAGGGATTTGGGATCACGAAGCAGCCGCTTTCGTGCAATTTGCGAAAGTTCGCGCGTTTCTGTTCGATCGAAAGCGGCATGCGGTATTCTCCTTGCGACGATTGGCGTAGGCACGGCCTTATATTCGCTTTTGCGTGTCGCCTGCTATCACCCCTGTTGACAGCGACCTTCAAAAATTGGCGTAATCCGCGAGCTTTTACTTGGCATTTCTTGCTCCTTAAATTGGGTGATCCATGTTCCGCAGCGCCTTGATCGTCACTCTTGCTCTCCTTCCGGCAGCTGCGTCCGCCTATGAGATCAAGCCGAAGGCACCCGATGCCGGATTTTCCGGAAAGTTGCAGCCGGACATTGTGGGCCTGTCGAGCAACATCGAGGGCAGCAAGGCTGCAGCCTTGTTCGAGACGTATCTGAAAGATTTGCCGGGGGTGAAGCCTGAAGCCACGCAGGAGAAATTCGGCGGAACCGGCGTGACCTATGTGTCCACGATGAAGTTCGTCTCGCCTGCCGCCGGCGATCATCCGGGCGAATCCCTGTCGGCGATGTTCTCATCACCCGCAAGCGCCAACCGCGCGTATTACGTATCGCGCAGTCTCGGCTTCAATAAGGACAAGCAGCCTTCGAAAGCGGAGATGATCGACCGCATTACCGCCAAATACGGAACGCCGACCGCAATCGGCGACGGCAAGGTTTATTATTTCTACAAGGCTGGCAAGGTGATGTCGGTGAAGGAAAAATACGCAACCCCTGCTTCCGCCGTCGATGCGCTGAACACGCCGCTTAACCCGAAAGCCGCCGTGGCCCTCAACGACGCGAACGGACGCGGAAGCTGCGTCGCGATGCTCAAGCGCGCCGAAGCCAGCGACAAGACATTGCCGAAGCTTGCCGATGACGCAAAGGCCGCCAACTGCGACGGCCTCATTGCGGTCGACATTTCCAACGGCATCACGCCCGACCGTGTCGGCAAAGCCGATTTCACGCTGATCGACTTCAAGCAGATCGCTAGCGCGGCGAAGATCGACGCCGACGCATTCGCAGCCGAGAAAAACGAATCGCTCAACAAGACGCCGATGGGCCGTTCGCCGAAGCTGTAATCGCTAGACGCCGCGAAACAACACGCCGACCACCAGGACGATGTAACCGACAGACAGCAGGTCGAACGCGCGCGCGGCGTTGATGACCTGAATGCGAACGCCCGCGTAATGAACCAGAAACGCGACCAGAGCCAGCACGACTGAAATCACAAAAAATGCGATGGACGGCGGCGTCAGTGCAAAGCCACTGCGGCGAAAAGCCATATCGATTCTCCCTGCAAAATTTCAAGCACCCAAGGCAACGTGCGGGACCCGAAAAGGTTCGGGGCGATGCCTTCGCATCACCCCCTGAGCCGATTACCAGTAACGGCGATGCCAGCGGCGGCGCCAATGCCTGCGGCGGACACCCCAGAACCTGCGGCGGCGATAACCCCAGAAGCGCCTGCGGCGGAAGCCCCAGCGTCGCCTGCCCCAGCCGCGACGACGACCCCAGCGCACCTCTTCGACCCGTGCGTCATCCAGGTCGCGTTGATCTGCAAGTGCAGGCTTTGCCTCAAGATCGTCCGGCAAGCCTTTCCCATTCAAGCCTTTGGCATTCAGCGCATCGGGTGGCGGCATCAGCGGTGCTGCGCTGGCAGCAGACGCAAGTGCTGCAGCGCCTGCAGCAAAACCGAACGCGACTTTCAGAAACTCGCGACGTTCCATGGTCAGTCCTCCGGGTTCAAACTCGTTGACGTCTAAACTGATAAGATGCCCCAGCCTGTCGCAGGTTGCATGAATGGAAACTGAATTTTTTATTCAGGAAGATGACTGAACGGAAACGCTCACTGCTGTTTCATTTTTTGCATTTGTTTCAGCATCTCGATGGAGTCCTGCTGCATCTTCTTGATAAGAGCATCGGACTCCTCGTCGTCAGCTTTTTCCTTCGCCTTCTGTTCCTCGGGCGAAACCGGCGTGCCTTCCGGATCGCGGCAATTCACTTCCTGATCCTTGACCCGCGTGTAGGGCGGACCGTCGCCCTTCTCGGTGCACAGCACCAGATCCTTCGCGCCTCCCGGCACCGGCTTGACGCAGACGACCGTGCCGAGGCCATTGGCAATCGCCATGTTGCAGTTCACTTCGCATTGCATGGTTTTCGATTCGGGGTTCGTGAACGCGACCGTCACCGTGCCTTTGTCGAGCTTGCAGATCGCCGTCACGTCAGCGAGCGCGGGACCAGCCGTAACGATCAAACATCCGGCGAAAATAATTCGGCGCACGAAATGTCCTTTCAAGAAAATATTAGCCTTTTACGCGAGCCGTGCGGCAAGGCGTTCATCGAGATGCGGAAGAAGCACGATGCCGGTCTGATCGCTCCCCGAGCCGTGCACCACGATCCACGTGCACGGCTTGTCGCTTTCATTGCAGGGTGCATGCGGCACGTCCGCCGGACAGAACACCTGATCGTCCTGCTTTGCGACGATCCTTCGCTCAAGTTCGTCGCCGTAATAGACCGCGCATTCGCCCTCCAGCATGTAGGCGATGGTCTCGATCTTGTCGTGGTAATGCGCCTTCGCCCGCGCACCCGGCGGCATCGGCATCACGTTCATGCAGATCTGCGTAGCACCAGCGGTTTCAGCCGACGCGCCTGCCCCATAGGTGATGCCCTGCTTGCCCACATAAGTCTGGCCGGGCGACACGACCTTGAAACCGTGAACGGCGGACATGCGACTACTTACGGAAACCGAACACAAAGAAGCCGAATGCCAAGAGCGCGTGAATAAGAACCGTGCCCCATGTCGTCGCATTCGCAAGGCCGGAAGTGATGCCCATGATAATCGGCACGGCGGACACGACGTAATAGATGCAGGCCGCGCGCATCACGGCGGTTTTCGCCTCGCCTGCTGGCGCGCTGCGGACCCACCAGAAGATCAACGCCATGAAGATAAGCGCAGCACCGAGAATGCGCGCAATCATCAGGCCTGCGGGATTCATCGTCACGCCCATCGGCGCAACCGTGAAGGCGGGTGCGAGCAGAAAGCCGACGCCGAAAATAGCTTCGTTGAGGGCTGCGAGGAGAAGGAAGAGTGGAAGTTGCATGGCTGACTCCGAAAAATAATCCCCTGAAAACGATTCGATCTTGCGACGAACTTGACCGATTGACTATCGAAATCTAGTCGTCCCGGACACAAAGTCAGTGAGGATCGCCGCGCTCGTAGATGAACTTCGGCATCTCCCACTTGTAACGGATCGCCAGCAGACGGAACGTCAGGCCAACGGCCAGCGACACCAGCAGCACGAGGACATCGCCAAGCCTGTAATACGTGCCCGCGACATAGAGTGCACCAGTCACCAGCGACACGCTCGCATAGAGTTCAGCGCGAAACAGCAGCGGCACCTCGTTACAAAGAATGTCGCGAAGTACGCCGCCTACGCAGCCTGTGATCATCCCCGATACAACGATGACAATCAGGGGAAGGTTCATCTCTATCGCCACGCTGCAGCCGATGATCGTGAACACCACAAGACCGATGGCATCGAGGACGAGAAACAGCAGATGGAAATGATGCACCACGTGCGCGAGCGCGATGGTAAGCAGCGCAGCACCTCCGGTCAGCAACAACAACGACGGATACTTCACCCACAGCAGCGGATAATGACCGAGCAGCATGTCACGAACCGAGCCGCCGCCGAGCGCGGTGACGCTTCCCAGCATCGCGACACCGAACCAGTCCATCTTGCGTCGCCCGGCGGCGAGCGCCGCCGTCATGGCCTCGGCGACCATCGCGCACAGACCAAACATGAAAAGAACGGATTCGGCGGATGGCATGGTCAGGCTTTCGCAGAGTCAGGGGCTGCCACGCGCATCCGAAGCGGAAACCTCACAACGGAATGTTGTCGTGCTTCTTCATCGGCGCATCGACGTGCTTGTCCTTGAGCATCGCCAGCGCCCTTGCAATCCGACGCCGCGTTGAATGCGGCATGATGACGTCGTCGATATAGCCACGCTCGGCGGCGACGAACGGCGATAGAAACCGATCCTCATATTCCTTGGTGCGCGCGGCGATTTTTTCCGCGTCTCCAATGTCCGCGCGGAAAATGATTTCCACCGCCCCCTTCGCGCCCATCACGGCGATCTGCGCCGTCGGCCACGCATAGTTCATGTCCGCGCCGATTTCCTTCGAGGCCATCACGTCGAACGCGCCGCCGTAAGCTTTGCGCGTGATGACCGTGACCAAGGGGACCGTGCATTGCGAATACGCGAACAGCAATTTCGCGCCGTGCTTGATGAGGCCGCCATACTCCTGCGCGGTTCCCGGCAAAAATCCCGGCACGTCCACGAACGTCACGATCGGAATGTTGAACGCATCGCAAAACCGCACGAAGCGCGCGGCCTTGCGTGACGCATCCGAGTCCAGCACGCCCGCCAGCACCATCGGCTGGTTGGCGACGAAGCCGACCGTCTTGCCCGCTACGCGGCCGAACCCCGTGACGATGTTTTTTGCAAATGTCTCGGCGATCTCGAAGAAATCGCCCTCGTCCACGACCTTCAGGATTAGCTCCTTGATATCGTAAGGCTGGTTCGGATTGGCCGGGATCAGCGTGTCGAGAGAAAAATCCTCGCGCTCGATATCGTCGAAGCTCGGCCATTCCGGTACGCCATCGGTGTTGTTGGCGGGAAGAAAATCAATCAAGCGCCGCATCTGCAACAGCGTCTCGACATCGTTGTCGAACGCGCCGTCTGCAATGGACGAGCGCGTGGCGTGTACCGACGCGCCGCCGAGTTCTTCCGCCGTCACCACTTCGTTGGTCACGGTCTTCACCACGTCCGGACCCGTGACGAACATGTAGCTGGTGTTCTTCACCATGAAGATGAAATCCGTCATCGCGGGCGAGTAGACGTCGCCGCCCGCGCACGGCCCCATGATGACGCTTATTTGGGGAATAACGCCCGACGCGATCACGTTGCGGCGGAACACATAGGAATAACCCGCCAACGCGGCGACACCTTCCTGAATGCGCGCGCCGCCCGCGTCGTAGAGCCCGATGATCGGCGCGCGCGCCTTCATCGCCATGTCTTGGAGTTTGGTGATTTTCAGCGCGTGCGTTTCTGACAGCGATCCGCCGAACACCGTGAAGTCTTTCGCGAATACAAAGGTAGTCCGGCCATTGACCGTTCCCCACCCCGTCACCACGCCGTCGCCGGGGACTTTGTTCTTTTCCATGCCGAATTCGACCGAGCGATGCTCGACGAACATATCGAATTCCTCGAACGAGCCCTTGTCGAGCAGCAGTTCGATGCGCTCGCGGGCGGTCAGCTTGCCGCGCGCGTGCTGCGCCTCGATGCGCTTCTCGCCACCGCCTTTTTGGGCACCGGCACGGCGTTCATCGAGGGATTCGAGAATGGTCTTCATGGAGAGCCTCAGCCTGACTCAATGTCTGGCAGGTTTGTAGCATGCGGTTTTGGCTTACGAAAACAGCATCCGCCCGCTCGCGGGGCGTGTTAAACAGCGCTTTTTAGGG
>JAPLPA010000132.1 GCA_026400415.1 Afipia sp.
CAACGATGAGCACTTCATGCTCACGCGCGAGGCGCAAAATCAGATCGGTATCGACCGGCTTGGCAAAACGAGCATCGGCCACCGTCGTCGTCAATCCGTGGGATTTTAGAACGTCTGCAGCCTTGAGGCATTCGGCGAGGCGCGTGCCGAGCGACAGCAGCGCGACCTTGTCGCCTTCGCGGACGATGCGGCCCTTGCCGATTTCCAGTGGTGTGCCCATCGAAGGCATTTCGACACCGACACCGTCGCCGCGAGGGAAACGGAATGCCGACGGCATATCGTCGATGGCAATCGAAGTGGCGACCATGTGACGGAGTTCGGCTTCGTCTGCGGCAGCCATGATGACAAAATTCGGCAGGCAGCCGAGATAGGCGATGTCGAACGAACCGGCGTGGGTCGGGCCATCGGCACCGACGAGGCCTGCGCGGTCGATGGCAAAGCGCACCGGCAATTTCTGGATCGCCACGTCATGCACGACCTGATCGTAGGCGCGCTGCAGGAACGTCGAGTAGATCGCAACGACTGGCTTCATGCCTTCAGAGGCAAGTCCAGCGGCGAAGGTCACGCCGTGTTGTTCGGCGATGCCGACGTCGAAGGTGCGGGTCGGGAAAGCCTTGGCGAAAATGTCGATGCCGGTGCCGCCCGGCATGGCGGCGGTGATGCCGACGATCTTGTCGTCGCGCTCGGCTTCCTTGACCAGCGTTTCGCCGAAGACCTTGGTGTAGGACGGCGCGTTGGCCTGTGCCTTCGCCTGCTTACCTGTCGCGACGTCGAATTTGACGACGCCGTGATATTTGTCGGACGCGGTCTCGGCGTGGGAGTAGCCCTTGCCCTTTTCGGTGACGACGTGGATGAGCGTGGGGCCGACCTTGGAATCTCGCACGTTCTTCAGAACGGGCAGGAGATGGTCCATGTTGTGGCCGTCGATGGGGCCAACATAGTAAAAGCCCAGTTCCTCGAACAGCGTGCCGCCCGAAAGCATTCCGCGTGCATATTCCTCGGCGCGCTGCGCGCCTTTTTCCATGAACTTCGGAAGGCGCTTGGCGATCTGCTTGCCGATCTCGCGGATCGAACGGTAGGTGTTGCTCGATGTGAGGCGCGACAGATAAGACGACATCGCGCCGACAGGTGGTGCAATCGACATTTCGTTGTCATTGAGGATGACGATCAGGCGCGAGTCCATCGCACCGGCATTGTTCATCGCCTCATAGGCCATGCCGGCTGACATCGCCCCGTCACCGATCACTGCGATAATGTTGCGATCCTCACCGGCGAGATCGCGCGCCACGGCCATGCCGAGGCCTGCCGAGATCGACGTCGAGGAATGTGCTGCGCCGAAACAGTCGTACTTGCTTTCCGCGCGCTTGGTGAAACCAGACAGACCGCCACCCTGACGCAGGGTGCGAATGCGATCGCGACGCTCGGTCAGAATTTTGTGGGGATAAGCCTGATGGCCGACGTCCCAGATGACGCGGTCGTTCGGCGTATTGAAGACATGATGGATCGCTACCGTCAGTTCCACGACGCCCAAACCGGAACCCAAATGACCGCCCGTGACTGCCACGGCATTGATCGTCTCAGCGCGCAACTCTGCCGCAACCTGTGGCAAATCGCTTTCTTTCATCCGGCGCAGATCTGCGGGAGATTTGATGGCGTCGAGCAATGGGGTCGATGAGGTCATGCCAAGGCTTCCAGTGCGACAGGAGAACAGGATAGGAACATATTGCAGTGTAGCATTATGGCAGCTATTCAGCAGTAATTCTGAGGAACTGCTGACGTTATGCCACTATTGTGTGACTTAAGGGCATCGTTTGAACCTCGACAGTTAACCCGCCCAACCGCTAGGCAGTTCCGCCAAAGCCCACCCGAACGCAAGACATAGAAAGATAATCTGTGCTGACAAGGATCATTGTTTCACTTGTGCGATTCTGCACGCGGTTCGCATGGCTAGCCCTCACAATTGGGCTAATTGTGGCAGCGGCGGCCGCTGTTTACTCGGTTCGGCATTTCGCCATCAATACCGACGTCGCCAAGCTGATTTCGCCTGATATTGACTGGCGGCAGCGCGAAATCGCCTACGATAAGGCCTTTCCCGGCAAGCACGACCTTATTCTGGCGGTGGTCGAGGCTCCGACCCCGGAAATGGCACGTCAGGCCGCAAACGACCTTGAACAGAAGCTGATTCCCCAGAAGGACAGATTTATTGGGGTCGAACGCCCCGGCGGCGGCGCGTTTTTCGACAATAATGGGCTTTTGTTCCTGCCGACCCCTGAAGTTGCCAAGCAGACTGCGCAGCTCGTTCAAGGCGCGCCTATTTTCAGCATTCTGGTTGACGACCCGAGCATCCGAGGCCTGACCGGCGTGCTGGAGTTCGGCCTCGGCGGTGCCCAGCGCGGTCGATACACCCGCGATTCGATGGCGCGTCCGTTGAATATGGTGGCCGATACGGTCGAAACGGTGCTGGCCGGCAAACCCGCATGGTTTTCGTGGAAAGGTTTGTCGAAAAGCGAACCGCTGACGGCATCAGATCTTCGCCAATTGATTGCGATTCGTCCGGTGCTCGATTTCAAATCGCTCGAACCGGGCGGGGCGGCGACGGCTGCCATTCGCAAATCGGTCCAGGACCTCAATCTTGAGGGACTTTACGGTGCGCGCGTCCGCCTTACCGGTCCCGTTCCCATCGCGAATGAGGAATTTGCAACGGTTCAGG
>JAPLPA010000457.1:0-1627 GCA_026400415.1 Afipia sp.
AGCTGCTCACACAAGTAGGTCCGGGTACCCCGGGTGGGGAACTGCTGCGGCGCTACTGGTACCCTATCGCGGCCGCCGCGGAACTCGACGAAAATCCAGTCAAGCCTGTCAGGTTGCTCGGAGAAGACCTGGTGCTCTATCGCGATCGGAAAGGTACGCTGGGCCTTATCGACAGTCTCTGCGCTCATCGCAGGGCGAATCTGGTCTTGGGCGTTCCTGAAGAAGATGGATTGCGCTGCCCGTATCACGGCTGGCGTTTCGACGAAACTGGTCAGTGTCTCGAGCAGCCGGCGGAGAAGGATCGCGGGCATCCCTACTGCGAAAAGGTAAAGCTCAAGGCGTATCCGGTTCGTGAAGCTTGTGGTGCCGTGTTTGCCTATATGGGGCCGCTGCCTGCACCTGAATTACCGATGTGGGATCTCATGACCGAGGAAAATGTCCTCCACGAAATCGCCTACGCGACTCTTCCGTGTAACTGGTTTCAGAGCATGGAGAACGCCGTCGATCAGGACCATCTCGATTGGCTTCATGTTGCCTTCTCGGACTACGTCCTGGAACGCCAAGGGCGTCCGGACCTCAAGAAGCGATTTTGGCGTCCCGGTGAGCACAAGGGCGAAGGAGATCGTGGCCGGCTTAAGGAAATGTTCTACGAGCGCAATGAACTTGGGATTCTAAGGCGCTCCATTTATGGAGACAGGACAAAAGATGACGTTGATTGGCGCATCGGTATTCAGGTTGTCTTTCCAAATTTTGCGCGTGCGGTGAATGATCTTCAGATTCGCGTGCCTGTGGATGACAGCCATTTCACGTATTTCCTGATCAGGGCCCATTGGTTGAAGCCGGGTGAGGTAGCTCAGCAAGACAAGATTCCGTACTTTCGAATTCCTATCCCCTTCGACGAGGCGGGGAACATCAAGTGGACGGATTTGGATGCTCACGCCACTCAAGATATGGCGGCATGGATTGCACAAGGCGCGATTGCCGACCGGACGAAGGAATTACTTTGCGAATCGGACAAAGGAGTGCGTCTTCTCCGCGAGATGTTCCTGGAGCAGATCGAGGTCGTTGCTGCCGGAAAGGAGCCGATGAATGTGTATCGTGATGCGGAGGTTGCGAAGCATCTTCACGTTCCTCATGTCGAGGATGAAGACAATTGGGGTTATCAGCAGACCCAGTTACGGAGCCGAGCACGCACCGCCAACAAGTGGAGCCCGGTTTTGAAGGAGATGGTGACGAAGTATTTTAGCGAGGAAGAGGCCAAGGAAATTCTGAAGGATCCAGTTCACTAGGATGCAAAGGCGCAGCCTTGCGCTGCGCCTTTGCGGCCTAGGCGTTCAATTCAAAAATTCTTAAGGCGGTGCCGCTTGAAGGCTCGCCCTCTTCCTATCAGTGCACTCCAGCGGCATTTCATCGGCATGAGTTATCAAAGAGATTTCGAGACCAAGTTGAGAGTTGGAGTTGTCGGTGTTGGCTCGCATGCCTACCGTAACCTGCTTCCCACAATGAACTATCTTCCCGTGTCGTTGCAGGCAATCTGCGACATCAACAGTGTGCTCGCTGAAAAGACCGCATCCCAGTATGGAATTAAAGGCTGCTATAACAGCGCCGCAGAAATGTATCGCAGTGA
>JAPLPA010000457.1:1660-2658 GCA_026400415.1 Afipia sp.
CTCGACGCCGTTTTTCTCTGCGTCTCGCCGGTGCTTCACCCTCAATTAGCGTGCGAAGCTTTCGACGCCGGCCTGCATGTCTGGATGGAAAAGCCGCCAGCGCGCCGCGCTTCCGAGATCGTAAAAATGATCCGTCATCGAAAAGACCGGGTCGCGGTTGTCGGATTCAAGAAAGCCTTCATGCCGGCCACTCAGAAAGTCGTCGAAATTTTCGCCAGCGCAAAATTAGGCCCCTTGCGGAGCATACTCGCGGAGTATCCGATGACCATTCCCGACGACGGGGAGGCGGTTCTTCGGGACGGAAAGGTTGTCAACTGGCTTCGAAACGGCTGTCATCCGCTTTCACTCTGCGTGACGGTCGGAGGGCCGGTCACCGCGGTGACCGTCCATCGCGGCAGCGACGGGGGCGGCGTGTGTGTATTGGAGTTTACGAATGGCGCTATCGGCAACTTCCACATGGCATCGGGACGCAATAAGGGCCAGACAATCGAGCGCTACAGTTTTTTCGGCGACGAAGGTCATGTCGTCATTGACAACGGCTTGCGCGTGACGATGCAGCGAGGAATACCCTTCGATTATGGAAAAACCACGAGTTACGCGCCGAAGGCACTCTCGAGAACAAGGCTCTGTTCACGCAGGGAATTTACAATGAGATGCAGTATTTCTGCGCTCACGCTCTCGCGGGTAAACCTGCCGACAAGGGATCGTTGGAATTTACGCTTGAAGTAATGAAAGTTTACGAAGCGGGGCTTTTGTCCAATGGCGAGCGAATCGTAATCCAATGAGCTTGGTATTGTTTCATCGCGGTACTGCGCTCCGCTCAACGGGCAGCCTATACCGATGTAGAGGTTTACAATCCAGTTTCGCCAATATTATTGCCTTTCGAGCAAACAGATACGTCGTGGTTGAAGTTCACAACCCTCGCGAGGATTTTAGCATCGCTAGCGACCGTCTACAGCACCCTTAATCAAGTGATCGAAGTAAGTTCACTGCGTCAG
>JAPLPA010000164.1 GCA_026400415.1 Afipia sp.
GACTTCCTCAGCGAAATACTCACCAGCAAAGATATGCGCGCCGGTTGAACGAATGGTCACCGTCAGCTTCTCTTTGCGTGCAGCTGCCGCATCGGCGGGTTTGATCCAGCCGTTTTCTGCAAGCCGGTCGATCACATAGTTTCGCCGTTCGATAGCGCGGTCGCGGTTGCGAACCGGATGCAGGCTCGAGGGCGCTTTCGGAAGCGCGGCAAGATAGGCCGCTTCTGCCACGGTCAATTCGTTGACCGATTTATCGAAATAAACCAGCGACGCGGCGGCAATACCGTATGCACCAAGACCGAGATAGATTTCGTTCAGATAAAGCTCGAGGATCTTGTCCTTGGTGTAAGTGCGCTCGATGCGCATCGCCAGCAGCGCTTCCTTGATCTTGCGATTGAAGGACACCTCGTTGGTCAGTAGGAAATTCTTCGCGACTTGCTGCGTGATCGTGGACGCGCCTTGCGGCCGCTTGTTAGACCCGTAGTTCTGCGCGTACAGAACCACCGCGCGCGCCATGCCGGTGAAATCGATGCCGCCATGTTCATAGAAATTCTTGTCCTCGGCTGCGAGGAACGCATTGATGACGGATTTCGGGATCGCCTGGATCGGCAGATAGAGGCGTCGCTCTTTCGAATACTCGCCGAGCAACGCACCATCTGACGCATGAACGCGCGTCATGACCGCGGGCTCGTAATCCTGCAATTGCGAATAATCGGGCAGATCCTTGGAATAGTGCCAGATCGCACCAGCCACGACGGCCACGCCGACAAGGAACACGATGGTTCCCGCCGCAAACAAGAAGCCCATGAACCGCAGCAAAAACCGCATGCCGGATATTCCGTTTCTCAATTCCTTGCCGCAGATGCAGCTTACTTTACCGCTTCAATCCGGCAATTTCACCACAGATCGTACCATCCGCGCCCATTCGGACGCGACCGATTCCGCAGTGTTCTCAGCGATAATCTATAATGCCGCCGCTGTGTCCAAACTAGGGCTTTGAGGGCGGGCTACCGTGCGTTTTCAATTGCCGGGAACAGCCGTGACCACCCGCTTGCCGAGGAACATGTCCACGGCTTGCGCGACGGACCCCACGGTCTTGGAACGCCAGCTTTCCGACACGAGGTGCTGAAGATCATCCTTGTTCGAGACGTAACCGAGTTCGACCAGAACCGATGGAACGTCATGCGCCTTAAGAACCTTGAAGCGTGCCGACTTCAAAGGGTGCTTGTGCATGCGCGCAACGCTTTTCATCTGATCGGCGAGCGTACGCGCAAAACGGTTTGAGAATGTTTTTGTCTCGCGTTGCGTGAGATCGAGGAGAATGTCGGCGACGTCCGGCGGCTCCTCGGTGAGGTTGATGCCCGCAATCGCGTCGGCCCTGTTCTCGGATTCTGCGAGCTTTTCGGCCTCGGTATCGGACGCGCGATCCGCCAGCGTGTAGATCGTGGCGCCCTGCGCATCTCCTTCCGCCTTTGGCAGAGCATCGGCGTGGATCGAGACGAACAACGCAGCACCCTGGCCGCGTGCGATTTTTACCCGGTCGCCCAGCGCTACGAAGGTATCGTCGTCACGTGTCATCACGACGCGAAACTTGCCCTTCTTCTCGATGCGCTCGCGCAATGCTTTGGCAAAATCAAGCACCAGATCCTTCTCGTTCTCACCGCTTTCGGCAACCGTACCGTTGTCGACGCCTCCGTGGCCGGCGTCGATCACCACCACCGGTCTCCCATCGTTGATTTTTGGCGGTCGTGTGGGCGTCGTCGCTGGAATCGCAGCAGCCCCGGCGTCGGCGACAACCTTTGTCTGAAGTTGAGGTTTTGAATCATCGGGCGGGGTTGGCGTGAACGCCGATTTTTCCACTGCCGACAGTTCGACGATAAGCCGTGGCGGCTGGCCGTTGGCTGCTTCAATGACATAAGTCTTTTCGACTTTCGCCGGACCGGTCAGATCAAACACCACCCGCGAACCGCCGGGCATCACAAGACCATAGCGAAACGCCCGGATGAGGCCACGACCGGCGGTCCCCGTCCCGGGCGGAAGGTTGAACGTGACCTGCGGCATGTCGAGCACCACGCGGTACGGCTCGCCAAGCGTCGATGCTCGTACATCGATCTTGCGATCGAGATCGAGGATAAAGCGGGTTTGCTTGTCGTCACCGGCAATTCGCACGTCCGAGGCGACCGGAAAAGCAGTTGCAACCGCTGGGCGCGGAGCTTGGCCCTCCAGCGAATGCGCAATGGTTACGCCCAAACACAGGTTCGCGGCGACGAGCGCGGTCGCAATACCTGTCGAACGTCTGCTGTTTTTGTGGCCGGTCAACGAATCCGAAGCCTCCGGATAGCCCTCTTACCTCAATAAAATTGTGCGGTTAACTCGGCCTTCCGGTTCCAACCCTGATTGGCAGCCAGTGTTGCCGCTCTGTGACGCTTCCCTTGCTTCAGAGGGCCAATCGACGTATGTTCGAAGGGCTGACGGACTAAAACTTCCGGTTGTATCGCGTTCAGCCTCCCGGTGCAGCGCCGGACCCTCAACCCCTACTGAGAGGTTCCTGCGTACCATCCGTCCCTCAAGGTCAGCGCAGTGCGCGACCAAATTTGAGGTGGCGGTTTCAAGCCCGAGCGGCCGCGCCATGACCGGCAATCGCAACTGAAAGGCTTGCGACTCTCGATAGCTACCGCGCGCATTTCGCGCCGCGATGGCCCCGTCAGCAGCCGACAAGGCTGGCCGTGCCAGCAACACGATACGGCGGCGACGTGCCGCCAACTGAATTAAACGGGCCGACGCTCGATGCGCCAGACTTTAATGCCGACCGGAATGATTTGTCCGGCAATGCCAGCTCCGATCCGACGCGAATCAATCTCGCGTCGCGTTTCGCTGACGTTGAATTCGGCACGGCGCTTAGGGCGGCGTTTCGGCCTTCCCCTCACCCCCGAATCAGGTGGACCGTTGCGTCACCCGGCTGCGCGTCTCGCGCTGGCCGCTCCGCGCGCCGTTTGCCGTCATGAGTTGAAAAATGCCCAACAAAATGTTGATCGACGCCACCCACCCGGAAGAAACGCGGGTGGTTGTGGTCCGCGGCAATCGCGTCGAAGAGTTTGATTTCGAGTCCGCACAACGCAAGCAACTTCGCTCGCTGCAGGCGGCGTTCATCGAATATGGCGGCAACCGCCATGGATTTCTGGCGTTCAGCGAAATTCATCCTGACTATTATCAGATTCCCGTCGCCGACCGTCAGGCGCTGATCGAGGCCGACGAGCGCGCGCATCGTGAAGCTGAAGAAGATGCGGACAACCGCTCCAGCCGACGTCGTCCCCGGCATCGCAGTTCGCGACGACGCGGCGGTGGCGAACGCGTTCAAAGCGACATTTTTGACGCGACAAACGCCGATGGCACGCAGACCGAGGCAGCCGTCCAGGTCGGCGATCACGCTCCCGACTTCCCAAGCGAGGCAGCGCCCGACCACGAGCAACACGCGCATGACCATGCACATCATGAGCACCATGATGACGAACATCCGCATCACGAAGAGCGTGCGCCAGTTTCCACCGAGCCAACCGCCGTCGCGACCGCACTAAGCGAAGCCGGCGTGCAGGATCACGGCCATCACGATGACGACCATCATCATGATGACGATCAAGCGCACCACGACCCTGTTGCCACCGAGATCGAGAACGCGGCTCATGCTGAGCCCGAACCAGCGCAAGCTGTCGCGCC
>JAPLPA010000106.1 GCA_026400415.1 Afipia sp.
CCGCAGGGCAAGATTATATTCGACGGCACGCCTCTTATAGGGCTTCGCGTACATCAGATTAGCCATCTCGGCGTCGGACTAGTTCCTGAACGCGACAAGATTTTCCGGACGATGACCGTTTTGGAGAATTTGTCGGCCTGCCATTCGCGGGGCGTTGCGGCAGGATCCCATGCTCTGACCTTGAAGGAAATTTTCGAGGTATTTCCACGTCTTGCGGAACGGCGCAGCAGCATTGCCGGCTATCTGTCGGGGGGGGAGCGGCAAATGATGGCCATATCGATGGCTTTGCTCAACGGGCCGAAGCTGCTGATGATCGACGAGATGAGCTTGGGTCTGGCGCCAATCGTCGTAACGCAGTTTCAGCAGACCATTCGTCAATTGCGCCAGGATTTCGGGATTACGTTTCTGGTCGTTGAGCAGAACGCGAATGCCGCGCTCGAACTCGCCGATTACACTTACGTGATGGAGAATGGCCGTATTGTTTTCGATGGCACGTCGGAAAAGCTGCGTGCCCATGATGATTTCAAAGAATTCTATCTAGGCGTTGGTCAGGCTGGCGAAAGGAACTATCAGGACGTGAAGCAATATCGGCGCAAGCGAAGGTGGTTTGGCTGATGCCCGGCGCAGACATTATCCTCGAAACACGCGGTGCATCACTCCATTTTGGCGGAATTGCCGCGTTGGACAACGTCTCCATTTCCGTGAGGAAGGGAGAGATATTTGGTCTCGTCGGCCCGAATGGCGCCGGCAAGAGCACTTTCCTGAACGCCGTCAGCGGCGTGTTCCCGTTGAGTGGCGGCTCGGTCCATTTCGAAGGCAAGGATATCAGCCGCATTCCGCTGTATCAGCGCCCATCGATCGGCATTGGCCGCACGTTTCAGGGAGTCGAGCTCTTCGGCGAGTTGAGTGTGCAGGATAACCTGATGGTTGGCCGACACCACTTGATGAAAAGTGGAATTCTTTCGAGCGGGCTATTTATCGGCAAGACCGAGCGCGAAGAGATCGAGCACCGTATGAAGGTCGAAGAGGTCATCGAGTTCTTTGAGCTCGAGCGCTACCGCAAGCGACGAGTGGGGTCGCTCGCCTACGGCATCCAGAAAATTGTCGGCGTTGCGCGCGCGGTCTGTAGCGAGCCGCGAATTCTTCTACTGGATGAAGTGGCGTCCGGTCTTAACCGCGAAGAAAAAGAGGATCTGGCAAGGTTTCTCCTTCGCATCAAGCACACCCGCGGAACGACGATGATCTGGGTCGAGCACGACATCCGTATGGTGTCCGAACTAGCAGATACCACCGCCGTGCTCGATTACGGCCGCCTGGTCGGCGTTGGTCCAGCCGGAGATGTGCTGCGTGACGCGAATGTAAAGCGTGTCTTCCTCGGAACGGACGAACCGGCTCCGGCCGTTGCGGCAGTCTGAAAGGGACGGCCATGGATTTTGTTGTCACAGAGAGCTACGAAAACGTTCTTTTGATTCGCTTAAACCGACCGCGGCAGCGCAATGCGCTCAACCGGCAAAGTCTGATTGAACTTGGTGCGGTGATCGATTCCGCGCTGAACGATGATGCAATTCGCGCAGTCGTGTTGACCGGCAGCGACCAAGCGTTTTCGGCCGGGCAGGACCTCAAGGAGCCGGAGGCTCCAGACTATATCGAGCTGATCAACGCGACGTTCGACCGGCTGGAGAAATTGCCGAAGCCGACCA
>JAPLPA010000382.1 GCA_026400415.1 Afipia sp.
CCCTACCGGTCACAGCACCGACGATCTTCACATCTTCCTGTCCCACGCTCGCGGTGGCGGTTTCGCGCCGCCGGTCAGAATCTTGCTAGACGATACCGTAGCCAATTCGCCTTCGGTCGCCATCGGCGACGTCAATGGCGACGGCCGCCTCGACATCGTTACTGCGGATTCATACTACGGCACGCTGCGGGTGTTCTCCGGCGACGGCAACGGGGGTCTTTCGGATCCCACCGTCATCCACACCGGCGCCTCGATGCTTTCGCTAACGTTGGGTGACGTCAACGGTGACGGCAAGGTCGATATCGTCGCTGCGGTCGCTGGCAGCGCCAACGGTCCCGGCGTGGTGGTCCTGCCCCAGAACAGCCAGGGCTCGTTCTCCGCCGCCGATCTAATTTCGCTCAGTTCATCCAGCTTCGACTATGCCGGGTCGCACTATCCGACCAGCGTAGCCGTGACTCCGGCGCAGGGCATCGTCAACTACACGGAAAACCACGCGCCGATCGCGATCGATCCATATTTGACCCTCTCGGATGCCGACAGCCCCATGCTGTCATCGGCCAAAGTGCAGATTACCAATTTCGTTTCCGGCGAAGATGTTCTCGGCTTTACCAATCAGAATGGTATCACCAGCAGCTACAATGCGGCGACCGGCGTAATGACTCTGTCGGGAACCGCGAGCCTTGCCAACTACCAGGCCGTGCTGCGTTCGGTGACCTATGCCAACAGCAGCTACGATCCGTCGGCCACACCGCGCACGGTCAGCTTCAGCGTCAATGACGGGGCTACGCTGAACAGCGACAGCAATATTCAGTCCGCGACCGTGATAGTTATCCCTGTTAACGATGCGCCGGTGGCGACGGTGCCTACGTCACACTACAGCGCGACTGCGCAGGCCAATCTCAACCTGCATAACACCGGTCTTTCGGTCGCCGATGTCGATGGTGGTTCCAGCGTTGAGACAGCAACTCTTTCAGCGAGCCAGGGAATCATCACGGTTTCGGCCGGCGATAGTAATGTAAGCAATATCAGCGGTAACGGCAGCGGATCGGTTTCATTCTCGGGCACGATCGCGCAGATTAACGCACTGCTCAACAGTGGCTCCGCATCGGAAATTTACAATTACAACGCGGGCTATTCCGCGACAACAGTAACGCTGGACCTGGCAATCAGAGATGCTGGCAATCTTTCCAGCTCAACCAGTTCAACCATCGATGTTGCAGGGTCAGGGCCCAAAGCTTTTGCCGACACAATCGCAGCCACTGCGGGTCGTCCGACCTCTGGCCTTAGTGCCGTATTGAAATCTAATGATATTGGAACGCCGTTGACAATAGTCTCGGTGGACAATGCGCAGCACGGTTCTGTTGCGCTAAATGGTAGCGATCCAATCTTCACACCGGATGCCAACTATTCTGGCGTGGCAAGTTTCGCCTACACAATCAGCGATGCGGCAAGCCCGCCGGCCCCTGGAATGTTTGGAACGCAGACTGTTGCGACTGTTGGTACCTCGCCGTACGCATTGGCGACTGGAGACTTCAATGGTGACGGCAAACTCGATGTATTGGTGGCCAATTCCGGAAGCAATACCGTGTCTTTCCTTGCTGGGAACGGCGATGGCACCTATGCGCCAAAGCAGGACATTACGGTTGGCGGCACGCCCGTTGCGATTTCAACAGGCGACATTAATCATTACGGAAAGTTGGATTTCGTCGTCGCCAACAATTCGGGCTCTTTCTCAGTACTGCTTGGCAACGGCAATGGAACTTTTCAGACCAGCAGCATTACGGGTGGATTGAGCAGCGCCCTGCCAAATTCAATCGTTCTAGGTGACGTCAATAATGATGGAAGCCTCGATCTGGTTTCAATCATAAGCCAGTCTGGTGTGACCAAACTTTGGACGCAGCTAGGCAACGGAGACGGTACTTTTCAATCTCGAACCACACAAGTTGCAACAGGTGGAGCGGAAGCGCAGGCTGTTATCCTGGCTGATGTAAATGGCGACGGCAAATTAGACGCTATTGTCGCCGACGGTCAGGTTGATAATGCCGTCAACATCTTGCTTGGCAACGGAAACGGTACCTATCAAACACGAACTGGCATTGCCACGCAGTCACAGCCGGTCGCGCTGTCGACGGGTGACATAAACCATGATGGCAAACTCGACCTTGTTGTAGCAGATGCTGGCGCGAACAGAATCTCAGTGTTCCTTGGAAATGGTAATGGGACATTCCAAGCCGAATCTACATGGTTGACACAATCGAAACCCGTTGATGTGAAACTGGTCGATTTCAACGAAGACGGAAACCTCGATTTAGTTTTCGTTGACTCGGGAGCTGATCGGGTCTCGACGCGTCTTGGCAACGGTAATGGCACCTTTCAATCCGAACTCACCTACGCGACCGGAGCCAGCCCATATGCTGTTGCAGTCGGAGACCTTAATTCCGACGGAAGGCCCGATCTAATTGCCGCGAATTACGGCGGGGGGACTTTGTCGACTCTGCTCAATGCCGCTCCCGGTGGCCATCTGTCGAGCGCTACAGTCACGGTGAACATTGCGCCGGCGATCAAGGTCGCCGTCATCGGCAGCTCTGACTCGTCAGATACTGCGCTGGCTGCGCAGCTCAATGACAGCACTTACTTCAACTTCGCAGCGACGGTAATCAACACCAATTCGTACTCGACGAGTTCAGCTTGGACGAGCGCACCTGCTAATTACGATGTCGTCGTCGTCGGCGACAGCGGCCACAACGATCCATTGACTTTCGGGACCACTACTTTCACGGCGCTCTACGCGGCACTACACGCCTATGTGGATGGCGGGCACGGAGTCCTGTCAACCGGCTGGTACGACTTCCCAATAACTTCGGGCTATAGCGTTTTGGGCAGCCAAGCACTTGCCGATGCCGACTACATTTCTCCCGACCAGGCTGGAGGTTCTTACGGCAGCGGCCCGATTGCCGGCACGGCGACTTTTACCGGTAGCAATCCGATCACTTACGGCATATCGAGCTTCAGCGCAGATCCATATTGGGAACGTCCCGCTGCGATGGACGCCAGCGCGACTATACTTGCGACGGTGGGAAGCACTCCAGTAGTCGCGTACGAGAACCATTTGGTTTACCTCGCGCCGATTTACATGGGGACGCCGGCAGCATACGACACTAGTTCGCTGAGGTCTGGCGTTCCCGATCATCTCCTTGAGAATTCCGTCGCATGGGCGTCGGGCTCGCTCGATGCGGTTATCCATACAGACGGTCTTCAGGTTTCGCAGAATTCCGGATCAACAATAATTTCCGGTTTGGTGATAACCGATAATGATCCAGCGGCGACGTCCTTCACCATAAGTGCCGTGACCTCGGGTGTTGGATCAAGCACGCTGACTCCAACCTCTGGGTCTGGTTCTCTTGCTGCAATCAATGCTGAACTAGCATCCGGAATTTCTTACAATCCTGGATCGACTCCGCCGGCCACAGATAAAGTCGCTTTAACCGTTGCGGACAATGTCGGTGCGACCGACACGGTAAACTTCATTTTAAACCAAGCTGGAACGGGCCCATCAGTAACGCTGACGGGTACAAATCAAAAAGATGTTTTCTTTGCCACAGGCTATCAAGACACGTTTGAGTTCGCGGCGAACTCGAACAAGGATGTCATAACCAATGGATTTCAACAGGGGTCCGATAAGATTGATCTGCACGCGATCGCGAGCATAGATTCAACAGCACTGGCAAACATTTTAAACACCGCCGACCACGCGGGCGGCGACATGCTGCTGCATCTTAACGGCAACATTGATACAATCCTTGTGAAGGGCGTGGCGTCGCTTGCATCAAGCGACTTCATTCTACATGCGTAGAGGTCGCTGACCTCAAAAGGACCGGAACCTACACGGCCTAAATTGACCTATGCGCGTCCCGACACAATTTTCAGCTCCTAGCTCCAGCACCGAACTCGGTGCGGCGCTTCATGCCTGCCGCAGCGCCTTCATCGGCGTCGGCGTGATGAGCTTTGTCATCAATTTCCTTTATCTGACCGGCTCTTTCTTCATGCTCGAGGTCTATGAGCGCGTGCTGCCGAGCCGCAGCATTCCAACGCTCGTTGGTCTGATCGTGCTGGCGGGCGGGCTGTACGTCGTGCAGGGCGTTCTCGATCTTATTCGCAGCCGTATCCTGATCCGCATTGGCTCGACGCTCGACGAGATGCTGAGCCAGCGAGTCTACGATATCGTCGTCCGTCTGCCGCTGCTCGTGGGCAATCGCGCAGAGGGGCTTCAGCCGCTTCGCGATCTCGACAACATTCGCTCGTTTTTATCCGGCATGGGTCCCGGCGCGCTGTTCGATATTCCATGGCTGCCGATCTACCTCATTATCTGTTTTCTGTTTCATCCGCTGATTGGCCTAACGGCACTTTTCGGCGCGATCATTCTCATCACCCTCACAGTTCTGACGGAAAAGCTCACGCTCGAACCTGCCAAACGCTCCACCGGCCTTGCGATGCGGCGGCAGGACCTCGCGCTCGCAAGCCGACGTAATTCCGAAGTTCTCATCGCGATGGGAATGGCGGGCCGCGTCGGAGCGGCATGGGAGAAATCCAATCGCGATTATCTTGCGAGTAATCAGCGCGCCAGCGATGTCGCCGGCGGTCTTGGCGCGATTGCGAAAGTCATGCGGATGATGCTGCAATCCGCAGTGCTTGGGGTCGGTGCCTATCTCGTTATCAACCAACAGGCCACTGCAGGCATCATCATTGCCGGCTCGATTCTTAGCGCGCGTGCGCTTGCGCCGGTCGATCTTGCGATAGCGCATTGGAAAGGCTTCGTCGCCGCGCGGCAGAGCTGGCATCGGCTCAACCGTTTGCTTGGTTCGCTTCCGAAGCA
>JAPLPA010000091.1 GCA_026400415.1 Afipia sp.
AGGTAAGTCCCTGACCGGCATGTCGACGGAGAACATTGTCCGTCTCGGCATCGCGCATGTGCCTCAAGGACGCGGCACCTTTACCAATATGACGGTCGAGGAAAACCTTCAGCTCGGCGCGATCTCACGCGGCGACAAGCAACAGATCAAAGACGACATCGGGCGCATGTATGCGCATTTCCCGGTGCTGGAGAAACGCCACACGCAGCAAGCCGGAACGCTATCCGGCGGCGAACAGCAGATGCTCGCGGTCGCGCGTGCTCTGATGTTGCGCCCGCGCCTGATGTTACTGGATGAACCCTCCTTCGGTCTCGCACCGCTTATCGTGCGCGACCTGTTCGGGATTCTCGGCAAGATCAACCGCGAGGACAAGGTCACCATTCTGGTGGTCGAGCAGAACGCCCAGCTCGCGCTTGAGTTGGCCGAAAAGGCATTCGTCATTGAAACCGGACGCATCGTGATGTCGGGAAGCGCGAAAGAGATCGCGAACAACGAAGACATCCGCAAATCCTATTTGGGATACTGAGTCATGGAACTGTTCACCAACCAGGTTTTATCCGGCATCGCCAACGGGGCGATCTACGCCTGCATGGCACTTGCCGTCGTGATGATCTATCAGGCCATCGATCATCTGAATTTCGCGCAAGGCGAAATGGCGATGTTCTCAACCTTCATTGCCTGGCAGCTGATGCAATGGGGCTTTGGCTTTTGGCCGGCGTTTCTGCTCACCCTCGCCATCTCGTTCATTGGCGGCATCGTGATCGAACGCGCACTGTTCAAGCCGCTCACGAACGCACCTGTTCTGGTGCATGTCGCGCGCTTCATCGCCCTGTTCGCAATCCTCAACAGCGTGGCGGGCCTCACCTGGGACTTTACCATCAAGCAATTCCCCTCACCGTTCGGCTCGTCCGGGTTTCTGGGCAGCCGTCTCATCAGCACCCATCAGGCTGGCATGATCGGCGTGACAATCGGGCTGCTCATCCTGCTGTTTATTTTCTTCCGCTTCACCCGAGTCGGTCTGGCCATGCGCGCCGCCGCGTCGCTTCCAGAATCCGCACGACTGGTCGGCATCAACACCAGCTGGATGATTGCGCTCGGCTGGGGCATGGCAAGCGCCATCGGCGCCATTGCCGGCATGATGATTGCGCCGGTGGTGTTTCTCGAACCCAATATGATGGGCGGCATTCTTCTTTACGGATTTGCCGCGGCTGTCCTCGGAGGCTTGACCAGCCCGTTCGGCGCAGTGGTCGGCGGATTTCTGGTCGGCATATTCGAAAATCTGGTGGGGACATACATTCCGGGCGTGGGCAACGAACTGAAACTGCCGATCGCGCTCGCGCTTATCATCACCGTGCTTGTCATCAAACCGTCCGGCCTGTTCGGCCGCGCCATCGTACAGCGAGTTTAACATGAGCACAGTTCAGGATTCCGCCGTGAAGTCGGCAGCTGTCTCGGCGCCGTCGAAGAAATCGATGACGGTCGGCCTGGTCACAACCCTCGTCGTCTTCGCGCTGCTGGTGATCACGCCGTTGTTCGTCAAGAACTTCATCGTCTTCCAGATGACGACGGTTCTGATTTACGCGATCGCGATTCTCGCATTGAACATCCTGACCGGCGGAAGCGGTCAGTTCTCGCTGGGGCAAAGTGCATTCTACGCGGTGGGCGCCTACACAGCGGCCATCATGATGGAGCACATGCACATCAACTACATGCTGACGCTGCCCGTTGCGGGCATTATCTGCTTCGGATTCGGCTTCCTGTTCGGATTTCCCGCACTTCGGCTAAGCGGCGTCTATCTTGCGCTCGCGACCTTCGCGCTCGCCGTCGCAATGCCGCAACTGCTCAAGCTCGGCGTGTTCGAGCACTGGACCGGCGGCGTGCAGGGTCTTGTCGTGACGAAGCCGGATGCGCCGTTCGGATTGAAAATGTCACAGGACAAGTGGCTTTATTATTTCACGCTGTTCGTCTCGACGATCATTTACATTCTGGCGGTCAACCTGCTGCGCTCGCGCTCCGGCCGCGCACTGATGGCGATCCGCGACAATCCGATTGCAGCTTCCGCCATGGGTGTCGATTTGCCGCTTTATAAAACGCTCGCGTTCGGCATCAGCGCCGGGTTCACCGGCATCGCCGGAGCGCTCGGTGCCATCGTCGTACAGTTCGTGGCACCTGACAGCTTCACCATTCAGCTGGCGATTGCGCTGTTCCTCGGAATGGTGGTCGGCGGTGTCGGCTGGCTGCCGGGGTCGCTGGTAGGAGCCGCCTTTATCGTTTTCGTTCCCAACATCGCGGAAGGCATTTCAAAAGGTCTTTCCGGTGCCGTATTCGGCGTGTTCCTTATCGCCGTCATCTTCCTTGTTCCTCACGGCGCAAGGCAAGTCGCCTACTACCTCGAACACATGTTCAAAAAACTGATAAAGTCCTAAGGAGAGAAAATGTTGTCCAACAAACTCAAGCTCAACGTAGCAGCGGTGTCGGCAGTGGTCGCACTCGCCGTGACGAGCGGCAGCGCGCTCGCGCAGAAGAAATACGACACCGGAGCGACCGATACCGAGATCAAGCTCGGCAACATCATGCCTTACTCGGGCCCGGCTTCGGCCTATGGCGTGATCGGCAAGATGGAAGAAGCCTACTTCAAGATGATCAACGAACAGGGCGGCATCAACGGCCGCAAGATCAACTTCATCTCTTATGATGACGGTTACTCGCCGCCGAAGGCCGTCGAACAAGCTCGCAAGCTTGTCGAGAGCGATGAAGTCCTTCTGTTGTTCGGACCGCTCGGCACGCCATCGAACTCTGCGATTCAGAAATATCTGAATGCCAAGCAGGTGCCCCAGCTGTTCGTCGCCACCGGCGCGACCAAGTTCGGCGAATACAAGGAGTTTCCCTGGACGATGGGCTGGCAGCCGCCTTACCAGAGCGAAAGCCGCGTCTACGCAGCGCATCTTCTGAAAGCGACACCGAACGCCAAGATCGGCATCCTTTACCAGAACGACGACTTCGGTAAGGACATGTTGAAAGGCCTGAAGGACGGCCTCGGCGCGAAAGCTGCCTCCATGATCATCGCAGAAGAGAGCTACGAAGTGTCGGAGCCTACGATCGACTCCCACATCGTCAACATCAAGGCGAAGGGTGCAGACGTCTACTTCAGCTTCACGACGCCGAAGTTCGCTGCGCAAAGCCTGAAGAAGGTTGCGGAACTGGGATGGAAGCCGGTTTACTACCAGAGCAACGTCGGCGCTTCGGTCGGCAGCGTTCTCAAGCCAGCCGGTTTTGAAAATTCGCAAGGCATCTACTCTGCGGCTTACGCCAAGGATGGCGCAGATCCGCAGTGGGACAACGATGAAGGCATGAAGAAATTCTACGCCTTCCTCGCGAAGTATGCGCCAGATGCGAACAAGGCCGACGGTTCGGTTGTGTACGGCTACGGCCAGGCACAGACGATGGTTGCGGTTTTGAAGGCAGCTGGTGACAACCTCACCCGCGAAAACATCATGAAGCAGGCCGCTAACCTCAAGGATTTCACGCCGGACACACTTCTGCCGGGCGTGAAGATCAATACCAGCGCGACGGACTTCTATCCGATTCAGCAATTGCAGATCATGCAATTCAAGGGAGAGAAGTACGAACTGCAGGGATCGATCATCGACGGTCAATTGACCAACTGATCATTTTCGCCCTGCGAAACTTCGCGAATTAAATCAGCCCCCTGCGACATTGTCGCAGGGGGCTTTTCGTGGAACGCACCCCGCAAGGGGTACTGAATGACGGCAAGCCGCAAAGAGCTTGCATTCAAGTATCTCGCAAAAAAAATCGAATGGGGACGCAAACAAGTTCAGGGAGTGAAACATGTCGAAATTTTTGTCTCGATTGGCGACGTTGTCCGCAGCCATCGCCGTGACCACCGCGACAAGCACCGGCGCATTCGCGCAAAAGAAATACGACACCGGCGCGACCGATACCGAAATCAAGATCGGCAACATCATGCCTTACAGCGGACCTGCTTCCGCCTACGGCATAATCGGCAAAACACAGGCTGCCTACTTCAACAAGATCAATAAGGAAGGCGGCATCAACGGCCGCAAGATCAATTTCGTCTCATATGACGATGGCTACAGCCCGCCGAAAGCCGTCGAACAGGCGCGCAAGCTGGTCGAGAGCGACGAAGTGCTTTTCATCTTCAACTCGCTTGGCACGCCGTCGAACTCAGCCATTCAGAAATACATGAACGACAAGAAGGTGCCGCAATTGTTCGTGGCGACGGGTGCTACCAAATGGAATGATCCGAAGAATTTTCCCTGGACCATGGGCTGGCAGCCCAATTATCAGAGCGAAGGCATTATCTACGCGAAATATCTGATGAAGGAAAAGCCAGCCGGCAAGATCGGCATCCTCTACCAGAACGACGATTTCGGGAAGGATGTGCTCAAGGGCGTCAAGGACGGTTTGGGCGCGAAGGCGGCATCGATGATCGTCGCAGAGGAGCCATATGAGACCTCCGTTCCGACGATCGAATCTCAGGTCGTGGCCCTGAAGTCGAAGGGCGCGGATGTGTTCATCAGCATCACGACGCCGAAATTCGGTGCGCAGTCAATCAAGAAGGTCGCTGAGCTTGGATGGAAGCCGCTGTTCATTCTCAACAACGTCGCGTCGTCGACCGGTTCGGTGATAAAGCCGGCGGGCTTCGAGAATGCTCAGGAGATTATTTCCGCAACTTACGGCAAGGACCCGACCGATCCGCAGTGGAAGGACGATCCAGGCGTCAAGAATTTCGATGCCTTCCTCGCGAAGTATTTTCCTGAAGGCAACCGCGCGGACAGCTCTGTGGCTTACGGCTACAGCTCCTCTCAGACACTGGTGCATGTGCTGAAGATGTGCGGTGACAATCTCACCCGCGAGAACGTGATGAAGCAGGCCGCAAGTATCAAAGATCTGCAACAGGAAATGGGGCTGCCGGGTATCAAGCTGAACACCAGCGCCACCGACTTCGCTCCGATCGAGCAATTGCAATTGATGAAGTTCAAGGGTGAACGATGGGAGCTTTTTGGCCCTATCATCAGTGGCGAAATCGGCGGTTAATTCGTTCCGCTCTGCAATATCACGCTTAGTTTTCAGCCCCCTGCGAGACATTCGCAGGGGGCTTTTCATTGAACGGCCACGATAAAGGGTATTCAATATCCTCGGGCCGGCAAGAGCCCTCAATCCAAAAATCAGTGAGGACACAAACAGGACTGAGGAGTCATCAATGCCAACTATCAAGACTCGCCTTGCAGTCGCTACGGCTGCATTTGCGGTATTCGCCGCGACAAGCACCGGCGCATTCGCACAAAAGAAATACGACACGGGCGCGACCGATACCGAAATCAAGATCGGCAATATCATGCCTTACAGCGGGCCCGCTTCCGCCTATGGCATTATAGGCAAGACGGAAGCTGCCTACTTCAACAAGATCAATGCCGAAGGCGGCATCAACGGCCGCAAGATCAACTTCATTTCCTACGACGACGGCTATAGCCCACCGAAAGCCGTCGAGCAGGCCCGCAAGCTGGTCGAAAGCGACGAAGTCCTTTTCGTCTTCAACTCGCTCGGCACGCCCTCGAACTCCGCCATTCAGAAATACATGAACGAGAAAAAGGTACCGCAGCTGTTCGTAGCAACGGGTGCCACGAAATGGAACGACCCGAAGAACTTCCCTTGGACGATGGGCTGGCAGCCGAGCTATCAGGCCGAAGCCCGCATCTATGCCAAATATATTCTGAAGGAAAAGCCAAACGCGAAGATCGGCGTGCTTTATCAAAACGACGACTACGGCAAGGACTA
>JAPLPA010000280.1:0-2204 GCA_026400415.1 Afipia sp.
CCTTGTAGGCAATCGCCTTGCCGCCCGCTTTCTCGATTGTCGCGACTACAGCGGCCGCCTTCTCATGCGATCCATTATAGTTGACGGCAACCGCCGCACCTTCTGCCGCAAGACTTAACGCGATGTCGCGTCCTACATCTCGTCCCGCACCTGTAACCAGTGCTACCTTGCCGTCCAAAACCATATCCATTGTCATGTCCTATTGTTTTTTGAGCCTGTTGCGTTTCTTGCTTTAGTAGATTTCTAGTCGTAGCCGTCGGCGCCTTTTCGAAGGCTGTTCCATTGCGCCTCATCGTGGCTGCAGATCACGGTCGCACCTGCTTTCTCCAAAGCCCTCACTTTCGCGAACGATTTGAGGCATTGTTCGACATTCCACGTATTTCGTGGCGCGTGGTCCGTATCGAGGTTGGCACGCACGCTCACCGCATCGGACGTGAGCAAGAATTCGCCGCTCCGATCCAGCTTGACCAACGCTCCGATGGTTCCGGGCGTGTGGCCCGGTAGGTTGACAAGCGTCAGCTTGCCGTCTCCAAAAATGTCTTCTTCGTGCTCGACGATCTTCAACGGGATGTCGTTCTTCCAGTCGGCGGCGAAATATCCGCTGTTGACCGATCCCGGAGCCTGCGCCGCCTCCAGCTCTCTTACATGCACGATGATCGTCGACTTCTTGAAAAACTCATTGCAGCCGCAGTGGTCGGTGTGGAAATGCGAACAGATAACGATGTCGACGTCTTCCGGTCCCAACCCGACGGCTTTAAGGCCGGTAAGAACGTGCCCCCCCGGCGGCATCACCGGCGTCATAAACTTGGCAAGACCGCCCCAGCGGGCCTCTGCGTTCTCGGCTATCGTCGGATGACAGCCAGTATCGAACAGCACATTTCCCTGCGCGTGCCGCAGCAAAATGCAAGACACCGGAAGGTCCAGTAGATCGTCACGGCCAGCATCCGGATAGTAGATACTCTTTTTCATTCGCAGACGACCACCTGACAGAACATGCATTTTCATTTCTTTTAACTCCCGCGAAATGCCGGAGGACGCTTCTCGGCAAATGCCGCGCGGCCTTCTCTGTAGTCGTCACTGTCGGAAACCCGCTCGACAAATGCATTGGCGGCGACCTCATCAAGCCGCCCGCCCCCCATGGCAAGACTTGTAAGAATCTGCTTCGCCCCCTGTACCGAAAGCGGCGCGACTGAAGCCATGCCGCGACCAAAGGACTTCGCGTCGGAAATCGGATCATTGGAGATCAGATCGATCAGACCCATGTGCTGCGCGTCCACAGCTGAAAATCTATCGGCGGAATACAATATGCGCTTCGCATTGGTCAGTCCCACCAATGAGAGCAACCTCTGCGTGCTTCGGACACCGTAAACAATAGAAAGTTTGGCAGCGGGAATTCCGATGGCGGCGTCGGGATGAGCGTAACGGAAATCGCACGCCATCGACAAATGGCATCCTCCCCCGAGGCAGTACCCGCGAAGAACGGCGATGACGGGCTGCGGCGCTCCGGAGATAGCATCGGACGACGCATCGACGGCAAGTTCGTATTCCTTACTTTGCGCGACATCGGACCGGACCTTACCGAATTCGGAAACATCCGCGCCGACGCTGAAGTTTCCGCCCGCGCCCGTCAGAATGATGGCGCGAACCGTTCTATCGTTTCCGAGAGTCGTGAAAACCGTCTGAATTTCGCGCCACATCGCCAACGTCACGGAATTGCGTTGCGCGGGACGATTCAAGGTCACGGTTGCAATCTTGTCGGCAATCTCGATCTCGATTTCCGGCACGCTATTCATTCCTCAATGCAGCACGCCGCAAGCGCGCGGCCGTGAGCGCAGCGCTAGCTTCACCGACAATTCCGCGCCGGAACAGCAGAACGCAAATCATGAAAATTAGACCGATGACAATCGGCACTTTGCTCGACAGGTCGACGGATAGCGAGCCGAGCTGGACGACACCGAGGCTCGCAAGCCGGCTTTCCAGCGTGACGATAAAAACAGCGCCCACGATTGGACCCAGCGGCGTTCCGAGGCCGCCCAACAGGCACATGAGGATGACATGTCCGGACTGCGTCCAGTGCGCATCGGGCAATCCGGCGAATCCAAGTGCGAGGGCCTTGATCCCGCCCGCAAGGCCCGCCACAGCTGCTGAAATCGTGAAAGCAGATAGCTTGTAGCTTTGAACGTCGTAGCCGAGCGAGATCGCGC
>JAPLPA010000280.1:2210-3462 GCA_026400415.1 Afipia sp.
ATACTTGCCCGTAGGGCGCTTCCATCAATCGCTGGAGCCCCCAAACAGCGGCGAGAAGAAGGACTAAAATAAACGCGTACATTGTGCGATCATCTGACAAATCAATCGCTCCGAAAAGCGCGCGGCGCGGAATCCTCTGCAACCCATCCTCGGCGCCCGTAAACGCCGCTTGGACACAGATGAAATAAACAAGTTGTGCCAGCGCCAGAGTTATCATTGCAAAATAGATTCCCTGCCGGCGAATAGCCATGCCGCCCATCGCGAGGCCAAGCACCCCGCCTAAAAACATGCTTGCCGCAAGCGCTAACTCAGGCGTGAAGTTCCATTCCTTCAGGGCGTACCCCGCCAAATAGGCTCCAGCCCCGAAGAAAGCGGCGTGGCCGATTGAAAGCAGACCGATATTGCCAGTGAAAAAATTGAAACCCACAGCAAAAAGCGCAAGCGCAACGCACTTCATGAGAAACTGCGCATAGAGACCGGTGAACGGAAGTGCGATGCCGATAACCGCCAAGCCGACGAGGATTACTGTGGACGTCCGCAACGGTGCCATCATGCTTCACGTCCGAACAAGCCGGCAGGGCGCACAAACAGCACCAGCATCATGATAACAAACACAATGGTTGAGGAGATTTCGGGATACAGAACTTTTGCGATTCCCTCGAGCACGCCAAGTGCAAGTCCGGTCGCTATCGCACCTGCAGTTGACCCCAATCCCCCGATCACAACGACAGCGAATGTCACGATCAGAATGTTCGATCCCATCAACGGTTGAACCTGATAGATCGGCGCGGCCAGGACGCCCGCAAAAGCGGCTAACGCTGCTCCCAGCGCGTAAACTAGCGTCACC
The DNA here is from genome assembly GCA_026400415.1 of Afipia sp. Lineage (GTDB taxonomy): Bacteria > Pseudomonadota > Alphaproteobacteria > Rhizobiales > Xanthobacteraceae > Afipia. Next base: position 3,058 of record JAPLPA010000280.1, read on the forward strand.
ATCAAGGGTACGTTGATGCCGAGCGCCTGAACCGTGCGCGCGTTTTCCGTTCCGGCTCGCAGATACGAACCTAGACGGGTTCGCTCGATCAGAAGCCAAATTGCAAGACACATCAGCAGTGAGACGCCGACGATCCAGATCCGGTAGAGCGGCAATTTCATGAAGCCGAGATCGATCAGGCCTCGGAGTTCCGGCGGCGTCGGATATGGCAGACCGGCCGAACCGTAGATATCGCGGAAGACGCCTTCCAAGACCAGAGCCAGGCCAAACGTGAAAAGCAAGCCATAGAGATGGTCCAATCCCGTAAGTCGGCGCAGCAGTACCCGCTCGATTAAAGCTCCAAACGCCCCGACCGCTATCGGGACAAGAACCAGCGACCACCAGTAATTCACGCCGAGCTTATGC
>JAPLPA010000314.1:0-970 GCA_026400415.1 Afipia sp.
TACAACGTGGATGCGCACTACTTTTTTGTGCACCAGTTGATCTGGGCGGTGGTCTCGTTTCTGGTGCTGATGGGGATGAAGCGAATCGACTATCGCTGCTTCAACACGCCGGCGTGGGCATTTGGGAGCATCGGGGTGGTGTTTGGCGATATCGGAACGTCGCCTCTCTACGCATTTCGCGAAGCCGTTCACAACGCAACTCATGGCGGCCCGCTCTCACGCGACATAGTGCTCGGCGTTCTGTCCCTGATCTTGTGGTCCCTCATTGTGGTCGTCACCATCAAATACGTGCTCTTGTTGCTGCGCGCCGACAACAACGGGGAGGGCGGAACGCTCTCGCTTATGGCGCTAGGCCAGCGCGCCCTCGGACGGCGAAGCCTGGCCCTTATGGCGCTTGGCGTTGTCGGCGGCTCGATGTTTCTCGGCGACGCGATGATTACGCCGGCGATTTCCGTGCTCTCGGCGGTGGAAGGTTTGAATCTGGCGGCACCTTCGCTCGAGCCTTACGTGGTCCCGCTCGCGATTTTCATTCTGATCATTTTGTTCAGTGTTCAAAGTCGGGGCACAGCGATTGTCGCAAGTGCGTTCGGACCCGTGATGATCGTCTGGTTCGCTACGTTGGGCGTATTGGGTCTGATGCACATCAGCGACGATCCGACCGTGATGTACGCGATCAATCCCTGGTATGCAGTCTCGTTCCTGCTGACGCACGGCGTCATAGGCTTGGTGATTCTTGGTGCGGTTTTTCTCGCTGTAACGGGCGGTGAGGCGCTCTATGCTGATCTGGGACATTTTGGCCGTAAACCAATCCAGGCCGCATGGTTTTTCTTCGTGCTGCCGTGCCTGCTGATTAATTATTTCGGCCAAGGCTCGTTGGTCCTTTCGCATCCTGAAGCGATCGAGAATCCCTTCTACAAAATGGCGCCGGAAAGCATGCTGGTGCCTTTGAAGATCGGAAGAGCACACGTCT
>JAPLPA010000314.1:1061-2700 GCA_026400415.1 Afipia sp.
ATCGGACTTGCAACCGCCGCAACCGTTATTGCCAGCCAGGCAGTTATCACTGGCGCATTCTCGCTCGTGCGTCAGGCAATTCAACTTGGATTACTGCCTCGCTTTGAGGTTCGTTACACCTCCGAGAGTCACGCAGGTCAAATCTATTTGCCGCGCGTGAATATGCTGCTGCTGATCGGCGTGTTGCTGCTCGTGGGTCTATTCAGAACATCGAGTGGACTGGCGTCGGCCTATGGCATCGCCGTCTCAACCACGATGGTGGCCGACGGCATCATGTGCTTTGTGGTAATCTGGAAGTTATGGCATTGGCGACCGTGGACCGCTGCCGCGTTAATCGCGCCACTCGTCATTATCGATCTGACATTCTTTTCCGCAAACCTGCTGAAGCTGTTTCAGGGCGCGTGGGTGCCGCTGACGTTCGGCATCGTCATGTGCGGATTGGTCTGGACTTGGCGGCGAGGTGCGGCGATTTTGACAAGCAAGACGAGGCGCACCGAAGTCCCGCTCACGGATCTCATCAGAAGTCTGGAGAAGCGGCCTCCACATATCGTCAAGGGCACTGCGGTTTTCCTGACCAGCGATCCCGACTACGTGCCGACGGCGCTGCTGCACAATTTGAAGCACAACAAGGTGCTGCACGAGCACAATGTCATCCTGACCATCGAGACGGCGGAAACGCCAAGAGTCGATCTCGCCGAGCGAGTTCGTATGGAAAGCATTAGCGATAAATTCTCGACGATCCGGCTTCGCTTCGGTTTTATGGAATCGCCAAACGTACCGAAGGCCCTTGCCATCGCGCGCAAGCTCGGCTGGCAATTCGACATCATGTCGACGTCGTTTTTCGTCTCGCGACGGTCATTGAAACCCGCCGCCCAATCGGGAATGCCGCGCTGGCAGGATCATCTTTTCATTGCGCTGAGCCGCTCCGCCAACGATGCGACCGATTATTTCCAGATTCCAACGGGCCGCGTTGTGGAAGTCGGCACGCAGGTAACTATCTGAAATAGCATATAAATTATGAAGTCATTTCGTGCGGGCTGCGTCTTTGCATGACCGAAGCCTTAAATCCGGCTAGCCACGGCGTGGTGGGCGGGAGTATAGGCCTGCGCCTGACCACCTGCCGAAACGATCGGGGCTAATCCAAATGACATCCGACAATGCCATCGCCGCGGCGGAAACGCCGGCGGCAAATGGTCATGGCGACGTTCATTCGACGGCCGGCTTCTCAGGCTTGATGGTCGGCAGCATCGGCGTCGTGGCCATCCACAGCGACATGAGCGGGGCGCTCGACCAGAAAGGCATCGCCGTCACGCTGATCCATGCGGGTGCCCGCAAGGTCGATGCGAACCCCTACCGGCCCTTGCCCGAGGCCGTCCGCGCCCGGATCGCGGGCGAATTGGAAGACCTCCGCCAGCTCTTTGCGGAAACCGTCGCCGAAGGTCGCGGCCGCCGCCTCGACACCCAAAGCGCGCTAGGCACCGAGGCGGCAGTGTTCCGAGGAGAGGCGGCCGTCTTCGCCGGTCTCGCCGATGAGGTGGCCGATCCAGTCACTGCCTTCCGCACCTTCGCCGCCGCACCCCGCGGCACATCCACCCCCAGAGGAAAGGGCCCCCTGATGACCACTGCCCCCGAAGACCAT
>JAPLPA010000345.1 GCA_026400415.1 Afipia sp.
CCCATCTTCTTGGCCAATTGTGACCGGGCGACAGCGTAGTTGGGTGCCACCATGGGGTAGTCCGAAGGCAGGCCCCATTTTTCCCGATATTGTTCGGGGGTCATACTGTACTGCGTTCTCAAATGCCGCTTCAGCGATTTGAAACGCTTGCCGTCTTCGAGACACACCAAATAGTCGGGGGTCATCGATTTCTTGACTGACACTGCTGGTTTGGCGGCCTCATGCGTGGTGTCCGAACCGCCGTTCGAGACCCGGAGCAGCGCTGCATGAATCTGACTGATGAGGCCGGGAATTTCAGCCGCCGTGGTCGCGTTGTTGCAGTTTGAATAGCGGTGCGCGCGTGTCTTTGGACACAGGATATTCATGTCAGACGCCTGCAAGCATTCGCTCGCCGGGAACGGCAAAACGGGCCGCTATACTTGGGAATTATTGGCGTAATACTGCTGAGCTGACAAGGATCACGTCGCTACGCGGCATCATTTCGCCCAAGCCGGAGCGTTCGAAACGAATTGTCAGATGTCAGGGGCGCTGGTCGAGATGCGATCGCAGTTCTTCAATCGAAGAAAACCGCACCATGCCTTCGGGCATCTGCGCTTCGATCGATCCGTCGGAATATAGCGAATAGGCCATCGAATCCACTACGCCAGATTTCACGATCGACACTGCCGCCGCATCGCCACGACGCGGAGATCTGGCTTCCGTCGAACGCGAGGGTCCGCGGCCATTGGCGTCAGAGAAATCGCTGAGCTCGTCAGATGCATCGCGGCGCTTCGAGGAAAACAGAACGTCGCGGCGTTGCCGCTCGCTTGCGTCCACTGGTGCAGCCGGACGCGTGCGAACGGGGGGATCATCCTGCCAGGGAGCTGAAAGCGAAGGCGAATTGGCCGAAATGTCCTCGTCAAAACTATCGAAATCGTTCGCTTGCGGGTCGCGCGGAAACAGCATGTCTTCGCGCGACGCAGAATTACGAATGGCTTTCGGTTGTGCGGGTGCCTGCGGCGCTGGCGCATTTCGTCCACGGCCAACTGATATTGCATCGCGCGGCGAAGCGAACGAGCCCGGAGCTTGAACCGGCAATCCAGACTCCAACCTGCGCGTCAAATTTCGGAGTTCGCGGCCGACGAAATACAGACCCATTAGCATTAGCCCGGTGCAAGCCACCACCGCTCCTGCCAAAATCATCGTGTTTCCGACGCTAAATTCCTTGATGGGGATCCCAAACACTATCGTCAGAACGCCAACGCACAGAACAACCGTTCCGCCGATCAACAACGCTATCATCAAAAACTCCACCCCAACGCCATTCTTGGCGCCGCACTCAGCCCCAACATATTACTTTCACCCCGATAGCATTACCAATTAGTAATTTTCGCATGGCTCGTAGTCCTAACGCGTCACAAAATGTACGAAACATATTCCGCAAAGTTGTGGCTGAGCATCGTCCAAAACCCGGCATAGACCGAAAACCCGCGGGAATTTTACCGTCTTGATGAATGCTGCACTGCGTCAAGAAATTGTGCCACAATTGGCAATTACTTGAACGGCCAACTACGATACATTGTTCCCGGGAAAAGAAACCGAGCTGTATTCAGCATTGGTTCAGGGGACTCTAGGTTTACTGACTGACATGTCATCCATCACGACATCGGCCCTCGAAACGTCGTCGCGGCGTTCGATCGAACAGACTTGCGACGATATCGCTATGGCCGTACTTGCGGCCGTTGCGATTGTCGCGGGGCTGACGTTCCGTGACTATGGACTTGGCTGGGATGACTACACCCACGCCGAATACGCCGATCTGTTGTTGAAGATGTTTGGCAGCGGATTCAGGGACACCAGCGCACTCACCTTCGCGAATCTTTATATGTACGGCGGCGGCTTCGACATGGCCGCAGCGCTCCTGCATAAAATCATTCCGCTCGAATTGTTCGAGACCAGGCGTCTGCTCGGCGCTATCGTCGGAATCATCGGGCTTGGCGTAACATGGCGGCTGGCACGTCGCGTCGCCGGACCCATAGGCGGCGTGGCTGCGCTGCTAATCCTCGCGCTTTGCCCGATCTATTACGGCCACATGTTCATGAACCCGAAGGATGCACCCTTCGCGGTGGCGATGATGGTGCTGATGCTCGGATTGGTACGGCTGGCCCAAGAGTATCCTGCGCCTTCACCTCACACGATTCTCATCGTCGGTCTCGGCGCGGGATTGTCGGTGGGATCACGTATTCTGGGCGGACTTGCGCTGATTTACGCGCTGGTCGCTTTCGCACCGATTTGGCTTACCGATATTCGTTCGCACGGATGGCGCCGAGCAGGTCACAGGCTCGGTCATGTTCTCTACGTGCTTCTGCCCGGCCTGCTGCTCGGCTATCTGGTGATGGGACTGATCTGGCCGTGGTCGATTATCGACACCACCAACCCGTTCAGGGCACTGACCTACTTCTCCCACTTCTTCGAGAAGCCCTGGAAGGAATTGTTCAACGGCGCGATCGTGTCAGTGCCTGACATGCCGTGGTCATATCTGCCGACGCTGTTCGCGCTGCAGCTTCCGGAAGTCATGCTCGCCTTGCTTGCTGCGGGCGTGGTGACGACGGCCGTCGTTGTGTCGAAGCCCGCGTCCGATCCGAAGCGCAAGACCGTTCTGCTGTTGCTGACCCTTGCAGCTTTGCTTCCTCTTATCATTGCGATGGTCAAGCGCCCCGCTCTTTACAATGGCATCCGCCATTTCGTGTTTGTCATTCCCCCGATGGCCGTGCTCGCTGGCGTTGGATTTGCCGCGATCTCCGATTGGCTCAAGAACCGCAGCCGCAAGGCTCAGGCAGCTTTCGTGGCGCTGATTGCGTTCGGTCTTGCGATGCCGCTTGCTGAAATGATCCGGCTGCATCCCTATCAATACACTCACTTCAACCATATCGCAGGATCGGTACGTGGCGCGGACGATCGCTACATGCTCGATTATTGGGGCCTCGCTCTGAAGCAGGCATCGGAAGGTTTGCGCGAGCAGATTATCGAACGGCAAGAAATTCCTCCGCGCAACAGGAAGTGGCGCGTCGCCGTTTGTGGTCCGCAGCGCCCCGCTCAAGTTGCCCTTGGCTCAGACTTCACCATCGGCTGGGACAGCCATGCTGCTGACTTTGCCATGACGCTCGGCGAGTTCTACTGCAAGGGCCTGACAGCGCCGGTGGTCGTGGAGATCAAACGCGACGACGTCATTTTTGCGCGGGTCTATGACATTCGCGGCAGCAGCATCGCCAGCCTGCTGGCCATTCCGGCACCCTGACGGACGCCATTGATGGGCCAACATGGCTCGTCCGCGTCGTGCGGTGGTTGTTCCTTAGCAGCAGCGGGTCTAGAATTTTTGCAATTCAAAAAACCACGCGGGAGCAAACATCCATGTCGCCAGCCGAAGCACGCCTCAAGGAAGTCAAATCCACTATGACCGACGCGGAGTGGGCGCAGCGCGTCGATCTTGCGGCCGCCTACCGGCTGGTCGCACTGTATGGCTGGGACGATCTGGTCGATACGCATATCTCGGCGCGCGTGCCCGGACCGGAGCATCATTTTCTCATCAACCCTTACGGATTGATGTTCGACGAAATCACCGCATCGAGCCTTGTGAAAGTCGATCTCGACGGCAATCAGCTCACCGAGAGCCCTTACAAGATCAATCCGGCCGGCTTCATCATTCACTCGGCGATTCACGAAGTTCGCGAAGACGCCGGTTGCGTCATCCACCTGCACACGCCCGACGGCACGGCGGTCGCAAGCTGTATGGAAGGCCTGCAACCGCTGAACCAGACCGC
>JAPLPA010000048.1:0-887 GCA_026400415.1 Afipia sp.
GGCGAGTTGCGCAAAATCCATTCGCGCGTGTTGTGAATGTTGCGGCCGGTCGAGAGGTCCATCACCGTGTCGGCGCCCCAGCGGATCGCCCACACCATCTTGTCGACTTCTTCCTCGACTGACGAAGTGACTGCGCTGTTGCCGATGTTGGCGTTGATCTTGGTGAGGAAGTTGCGGCCGATGATCATCGGTTCCAGCTCGGCGTGGTTGATGTTGCATGGAATGATGGCGCGGCCGCGCGCGATCTCGCTGCGCACGAATTCCGGCGTCACGAAAGCGGGAACGTCCGCGCCGAAGGATTCGCCGTCTTTCAATGCGGCTTCGGCGCGCTCAAGTTGCTGCTTGCGGCCGATATTTTCGCGCGTGGCGACGTAGATCATTTCCTTTGTGATGATGCCCGCACGCGCGAATTCATATTGCGTAATCATCGCATCGCCAACGCCGCGGATCGGCTTGTGGTGTGCTTTGAATTGTGCGGCGGCATGTGCCGCGCCGACATTGCCGTTGTCCTCGGCTTTAATCGCGCGGCCTTCATACTCCTCGACGCCGCCACGCTCTTTCACCCACTTGATACGTTCGCGCGCGAGGCCCGCATTGACGTCGATAATGACGTTCGGATCGGTGTAGGGACCGGATGTGTCGTACACCGGAAGGTTCGGCTCCTTCGCGGCTTCGCTGAGGATAATCTCGCGCAGCGGCACGCGAATGTCCTTCGCTTCATCCGGCGTGACGAAAATCTTGCGCGACGACGGCAATCCGCCGGTGGTGACGGCGGACTTGATATTGGCCGTGTTGATCTGCTTGTTCATGGCGTGTCTCCCGTTCGGGTGAAGTCGTGTTTCAGCGATATCCAAAAAAGAAAAGAACGAAGCCGATGGCGGCCCAGA
>JAPLPA010000048.1:894-2985 GCA_026400415.1 Afipia sp.
GGCCCAGTTTATTCCGGCGATCAGCGTCATCTGCGGATGTTTCAGCATCGTGCCGCCGCGCTCGGTGACAAAGCGTGGCGCGAGCAGGCGGACGGCGCTCGAGATCGTGATCAGCCATCCGATGATGGTGATGAGCACGCGCCAGTCGAGCCGCCACACATTGTGCACGATCAGGATCGCGATGCCGGCAGGCAGCAATACGAGGCCCGACAGAAACAGCAGCGCGCGGCTGTTGAGAAATTCTCCCGACAGTTTGCGGAAGTCTTCTTGGTTGAGCAAGACAGCCAGCCCGATCACGATCATCACCGGACCGATCAGCTTGGCGAGATAAATAGACGTCTGCATCGTGTTCTCCTAAGCCGCTTGCGAGTAATGTCCGAGCCATTCGCGCACCCGCGCGTCCGGATCGGCGTTCAGGGTGACATCGCTGACGACGGCGATTGAATTTGCACCGGCCGCGAAAATTTCAGGCGCGTGTTCGAGCTTGATACCGCCGATGGCAACCAGCGGAATGTCGCCGATTGCGAGTTTCCACGCGGTGATGCGTTCGATGCCTTGCGGCGCGAAACGCATCTTCTTCAGCGTCGTCTCGAAGATAGGGCCGAGCGCGATGTATTCCGGCTTGTACTGAAGCGCGTTGTCGAGTTCGGCCTCGTCGTGCGTGGAGATGCCGAGCGTAAGGCCCTCCCTCTTGATCGCGACCACATCCGCTGTCGCAAGATCTTCCTGGCCGAGATGTAGATGTTGCGCACCGCAGTCGATGGCGGCTTTCCAGTAATCGTTGACGACAAGCTTGGTCGGTTTGCCTTTGGTCACGGCCAATGCTTCGCGCACCAGCACGGTCGCCGCTGCATCGTCGAGATTTTTCGCGCGCAACTGCACGGTGCCCACGCCAAGCTTTGCGAGGCGCGAAACCCATGCGACGCTGTCGACCACAGGATAGAAGCGATCAGGATACGGCATGCCAGAACGGCGTCCCTACGACTGGAGTGGAAGGAGAAGCGAAATCGCGCGCGCCCATAAGGCCGGACTCGAATCCTGCGCGTCCGGCTTCGACCGCAAGACGAAACGCGTTGCCCATCGCGACCGGATCGTTAGCCTTGGCGATGGCGGTGTTGAGCAGTACGGCGTCATAACCAAGCTCAAGCGCTTCAGCCGCGTGCGACGGCGCGCCGATGCCGGCGTCCACGACAAGAGTAATGTCGGGCAGGCGCTGGCGCAGAAGTTTCAAGGCGTCGCGATTGACGATGCCGCGCGCGCTGCCGATGGGTGACGCCCACGGCATCACGACCTTGCAACCGGCATCGACGAGTTTCATCGCGACCGACAAATCCTCGGTGCAATATGGAAACACCTCGAAGCCATCCTTGATGAGAATGTTTGCGGCTTCGACAAGGCCGACCACATCCGGCTGCAATGTCTCATCGTCGGCGATGACTTCAAGCTTGATCCATGAGCTATTGAATAATTCGCGCGCAAGCTTCGCGGTCGTGACAGCTTCTCGCACGGACTTGCAGCCTGCGGTATTGGGCAGCACTGTGACTTTGAGTTCGCGGATCAGCGACCAGAATGCATCGCCGGTCTTGCCGCCTGCGGATTCGCGGCGCACCGAGACAGTGACGATCTCGCTGCCTGCTGCCTTGATAGCGTCCTGCATGATCTTCGGTGATGGATAGAGCGCACTGCCGATCAGAAGGCGCGAGGAAAATTCCTTGCTGTAGAATTTCACTTTGGAAGACATGATTTATCCTCCCTGCCGTGGCGTGAGGATTTCCACCGCGTCATTGTCGTTGAGCCGCGTATCGGCCCAGCGCGCGCGCGGCACCACATCGTAGTTTACCGCGACGGCCAGATGCGCGCCGTCATATTCCAGTTCAACCAGCAGCGCGTCGACGCGCGTGGCTTTTGTTTCTCTCGCTTCACCGTTGACGATCAGGCGCATTGCATCACCTCATTGTCGATGAGGCCGCGTTGCATATAGTTCAGCGTCAGCTCTGCAAGCGCGGGAGCGAGCAGGAAGCCGTGGCGATAAAGCCCGTTCACCGCGATCTTGGCCTTGTCGATGGCAATGCGCGGCAGATTGTCGGGGAA
>JAPLPA010000542.1 GCA_026400415.1 Afipia sp.
CGCTTCTCGAACAAGTCCCCTCGTCGATAAGCTGCTTCTGCCTTATTCTGGATCACATGAGCCAAGGCGGCCTCACACACCTCGTTTGCGAAATTGGTGCACTCGGCGGACCAATCACGGAAGGCGGAACGGAAGCCATGAACTGTCGCATCATTAGCCTTCATGCGGCGGAGCACCATCGCTAGTGACATGACCGATAGCGGCTTACCTGTCATCTGCCCAGGGAATACGAAGTCACTGTTGCGGTCGTCATGCATCTTCCAAACAATCTCGGTCGCGCGTTTCGACAACGGCACTCGGTGCTCGCGGCCTGCCTTCATCCGCTGAGGAGGCACCGTCCAGATAGCGCGACCAAGATCGAACTCTTGCCAGCGAGAGCCAAGCACTTCGCCGGAGCGTGCGGCCGTGAGAATTGCAAATTCGAGCGCCAACGCCGCCGTGGCCTGCCGAGCCTGTAACCCGTTCACGAAATCGGGCAGCACAGCATAATTCATGGCTGCGTGATGGCCTCGCGTGAGCTGCTGTCGCTTCGGCAAAAGCTGAGCGAGGTGACCTCGCCAGCGTGCAGGATTTTCGCCAGTGCGCAGACCCTCGGCTTTGGCCGCATCCAGCACGCGTTCGATCCGGCTGCGAAGCCGGGACGCAGTTTCTGCTTTTTCGTTCCAGAGCGGTTTTAGGACCGATAACACTTCGTCGGTCGTGATCTTGTCCACCGGGAACCGCCGAAGCGGGCCAGCATAGACCTGCAAGGTCATTTCCCATTGAGCAGCATGCTTTTCGTTTCTCCAGCCTGGTCGCATGGCCCTGATCAGGCGATCTGCGCATTCGCCGAACGTGGCGCCTTCTAATGGCTTCCTAGAGGCCTTTGGGTTTATGCCCTGCGCTAGTTTGGCGCGAGCTTCAGAAGCGAGTTCGCGCGCGCGAGATAGCGGCACTTCCCGCCCCGACCCCAAACCGATTTCAGTAGGCTTGCGGTGCCAGCGGAAAAGGAAAACCCAGCGCCGCCCACCGTTTGACGAAATCGAAAGGTACAGGCCGTTTCCGTCGGCGTGACGGCCAAGTTCAGTTACTTTGTCTAAAGTGCGTGCGTTTAGCCGGTTAATCTTTCGCGCCACGGTGTTTCCTGCCCTAGCATGTGCCCTAACGTCTGAGCCGGATCGTAGCGGACAGCGGCGGGCCGCAGAAGCTGAATGCGACAGAAACACCAGTAAAATGTGGGCTTTTTTAAACGACTACGACCTAAGACGGACGCTGGCGGAAATAGGTTTAACGGACTCCCTCTCCGCCAAAACAGCCCTATGCACCTGAAAGTGCATAGGGCTGTTTTGCTGGAGGGATATCGACCCCCCGATCATTCCCGCACCGCGCATTTGCCTTCGGCAAAGCGAGGTGCGGCGAAGAACGCGCTCGCATAAGCGACTCTGGTTCATTCTTCTTGTTCTCTCACAAGCTGCGCTCGCATGCCGCTATCGTTGGTCCGCGGCGCGCTTCATGTCGAGATCACGGGCCGCGGTTATGCGTCGCTCGACACCGGATCGGCCGCCTCGCTTATGGACGCCCGTCAATATGTCCGTATCATCGAGCAACGTCAGGAACTTCATGTCGCCTGCCGGACGAAATAGCCTGGCCCAGCGGTGTCATAACCGACGCGCAGTTTTTCGCGGCGGCCAAGGCTATTGGTAAATTCGACTACGGCCAATATCTGCTGGATGTCTATGGCTCCAGGAAGAGCTAGGGCGCGGCGGCTTTTCCCATCGGCGGACGATCATGGGTCTCATGGCTCTTCAACGCCATACCTCCTGCGACGCCAACCAACGTCACGTAGATCCAGCCATGGGTAAAATCGAACAGGTGCGAATTAAACAGCGAACCGACAATGTTCTGGATAACCACGACCATACCAAGCCATGCCATTACGCTTTCGGCTCTGAATAAAAACAGATGGGCGATCCACATCGCCAACAGAACGGATATCCCGGCAATGCCGAGCTGAATGCCGACCGCGAGAATCTGATTGTGCGGATTGACCGACACCTCCGCGGCCATGCCGGTCTTGCCCTCGGCCGAGCGCCTGAACTGCTCGCGGATCGAGCCTGTGCCGTGGCCGGCGACAGGCGCCTCCATTATAAAGCCGATCGACTTTTTCCAGAACTCGATGCGCTCGCCCGCTGGAGTCGCCGCGCCGCTCGGATGATAGGCCTGCACCTCTTCGAAGAAAGAAATGACGCGCAGTTTCATGTAACTCGCCGATGGCCACACCGCCGCGACGAGGATCAGGAATCCGGCGCAGAGGCCAATCCG
>JAPLPA010000506.1 GCA_026400415.1 Afipia sp.
TACATCCAGAAATTCTCGTAGCCCGGCTTGATCTCGATGGCCGGTCCGAGGCTTTCGGTCTGCACGCTGAGCCATAATTCGCCAAGCCGCTCGGCCGTCAGTTCACCGTTGCGTCGCTCGGTGTGGACCGCACGTTCGAACGAATAGAACGCGATCTGCCGGACCACGGTGTTGATCATGTCCTCGACCTTGCCGGCCAGCAGCGCCTGGCGCTGCTTGGCGCTCCTAGTCTGCGCCAGCAAACGCTTGAAGGTCAGCATTTCGCCGAACACCGAGGCGGTCTCGGCCAGCGTCAGCGGCGTCGGCGCCATCAGCGCCCCGTTTTTGGCCGCCAGCACCTGATGCACGCCGTGCCCGAGCTCATGCGCGAGCGTCATCACGTCGCGCGGCTTGCCCTGGTAGTTGAGCAGCACGTAGGGGTGTGCCGATGGCGTGGTCGGATGCGAGAACGCGCCCGGCGCCTTGCCCGGCCGCACCGGCGCATCGATCCAGCGATCGGTGAAGAAGCGCTTGGCGATGCCGGCCATGTCCGGCGAGAACGCACCATAGGCTGTCAGCACCATGTCCTGCGCGTCCGCCCAGGGAATCGAGCCGGTGGCCGCGAAGGGCAGCGGTGCATTGCGGTCCCAATGCGCCAGCTTCTTCTTGCCGAACCAGCGCGCCTTCAATTGATAGTAGCGATGCGACAACCGCGGATAGGCCGCACGGACCGATGCCACCAGCGCATCCACCACCTCGCGCTCGACGCGGTTGTTGAGCTGGCGGGAATCGGCGACGTCCTGGAAACCGCGCCAGCGATCGGCAATCTCTTTGTCCTTGGCCAGCGTGTTGGTGATCAGCGCGAAGGTGCGTTCATTGGCCTTGAAGGTCTTTGCCAAAGCCTGCGCGGCGGCCTTTCGCTTCTCCGGCGCGCGGTCCTGCAGCAATGTCAGCGTCGGCTCGATGACCAGCTCCTTGCCGCCGATCTTGAAGCGCAATCCGGCAATGGTCTGGTCGAACAGCCGGTTGAACGCACCGTAACCGGTCTGGGATTTTTCGTGGAACAGCTGCTCGACGCGATCTTCGAGCTGGTATGGCTTGTCCTTGCGGCTGTCCTCGATCCACGGCCGGAAATGGCCGAGCTCGGGGGTCGCCATCGCCTGCTCCATCACCGCGTCATCGATGCGGTTGAGCTCCAGCGCGAAGAACAGCAGATGCACCGACGCGGCGGTGATGCGCTCGGAAACGTCGCCATAGAATTTCGAGATCGCGGGATCGACGGTGTTGCCGGCGTGAATCAGTCCGGCATAGGAAGTGATGCGGCCGGCCAGATCGTCGATCGCCTCATAGCTGCGGATGACGTCCGCAAGCCAGACGCCGCCATTCGGCTTTGCCGTTTCTTCTGCCAATTTGCCTTTATAGGCTGCCTCAAAGGCTGCGCAGTCGGCGTCGATCTTGTCGAGATCGCGGGTGATCTCCGGGGCGGTGATCGAAGTGTAGAGATCGGCCAGATTCCATTCCGGCAGTTTGCCGACCGTCGATTTGGTCGCAGTCTTCCCGGCAGCCTTACGCACCGTCTTCTTCACAGTTGCAGCTTTGGCGGCGGACGTGCTGACAGATTTGCGGGCAGATTTGGCAGATGCGGATTTCGACATAAAAACCTTTGGCTAGCTGCAGCGGTCAGACATAGGCGGCCAGTTGTGGAGCGATGTGCGCCAGTAACTCCTCGCCCTCGAGCAAGACCGGCTCGACCCTGTCATTGATCATATGGCGAATCGCACACCACACCATGACAACCCGCGCGACAAGCGGCCATCGCGTCCTCCGCAACACACGCTGAGCATGTATCGCGACGCATTGCAGGCTTTTGTGCTCGAACAGCAAAGTCCCCTCGCCGTCTTCCAGGATGTAAAGCCCACCGATCCTCGAGACGCACAAAGTGCAGGCCTGATCAGGCCCCAGCAGATAGAATTGCGCGTCCCCCTGGTCAGTGAGACCCACATCCCACCCCTGTCCGCGGCGGCCGATGTCCAGCGCTTCGCCGAGCGCGCGAAGCTCGGATTCGGTCCAGCGTCCGATCTGCGGCTTTCGAAATGCGATCACGTTCATTCGGTGGCTCCGAATAGCAGCCGGTGCAACTCCGGCTCATAATAGACCAGCAGATGCTTCGTGAATGCCGCAGGATCGAGTTTCAGCGCACGCGCCCACGCTTCCATCGTTTCGGTCGGTACCCGGCTGAAGCCGTTCTCAACCTGAGATATGAACGTGTAGTATTTGAGACCGAGCCGGGCTGCCAGATCGACCTGCGAGAGCCCCACGTCGGCTCGCCGCGCTTTTAGCCAATGGCCCGCATCTTTTCGCAACGCACGCGTTTCGGACACCGGCTTTTCAAGCCCGCTCTCGTCCGAGACACCTTGATCTTTTTCAAGTTTCATGTTTACGAAACTACTCAGATTGAATTTCTGGAATGAGCGACGGGTCTTAACACGGTTGAGTGCCCATAGACACGTCGTCAGGCACCGAGATGGTCATGGCATTTCCCCATCGCAGCCTCACCGACCGCGATACTGCGCCCGCAACCCCGGGCGGGATCAAGGAGCTGTTTGCCGCAAGCCTGCTGCTCGCGCTGGCCGCAGCCCTCGCCTTGCGCGCTTTTGTCTCGCTCGACGCACTGGCGCCGATTGTCGCAACTTTGCTATTTGCGGTCGCAGCATCGATCGCAGGAGGCGCACTTGTTCCGCGCAATCGCAAACGCCGCGCCGCCTGGCTCGATGTCGCCGGTGTCCTGACCTTTATCGGCGTCGGAATTTCGATCGTGATCGATGCGGATCAGATGGTCCGCTTGATCACACCATCGGATCAACCAGACTAACCATTGGAACAACCGCGGGAATGTCCCCGCATTGAAGCAAACGTCCGGGACCGGGCCCCTCTGGCAGCTTGCAAAAGCTGTGATGTCGGATCGGACGTTCTTACAGAGAGGCCGAATGTCAGAGCTGTTCACGCCAGAAGCCCTATCCGCATTGCTCCAGGTCATCATGATCGACCTGGTTCTCGCCGGTGACAACGCCATTGTCATCGGTCTCGCCGCCGCCGGCCTGCCCAAGGATCAGCGTGGCAAGGCGATCCTGGTCGGCATCATCGCCGCCACTCTTCTCCGCATCGGTTTTGCCAGCGTCACCGTCCAGTTGCTGCAGATCATCGGTCTTCTGCTCGCCGGCGGTCTCCTGCTGTTGTGGGTCTGCTGGAAGATGTGGAGCGAGTTGCGCTCCGGCCAGGAGCACGATCTCGACGAGATCGAGAAGATGAACGCCGACGACAGCGCGCCGCGCAAGACGATGGGTCAGGCAATCTGGCAGATCACCCTTGCCGACGTCTCGATGTCGCTCGACAACGTGCTGGCCGTCGCCGGTGCTGCCCGCGAACACCCCACCATCCTGATCTTCGGCCTGGTGCTGTCGATCGCATTGATGGGACTTGCGGCCAGCTTCATCGCCAAGCTGCTGCAGAAGCACCGCTGGATCGCCTATGTCGGCCTCGCCATCATTCTTTACGTGGCTGGTGACATGATCTATCGCGGCGCCGTCGAGGTATGGCCGCATGCGACGACCTATCTAGAGAAGAGCTGAGTTGACGTGGCGGGTGCGCAACGCGCGCCCGCCGTGCGGATATTATCAAAGCGTTAAACTCTGCCCGCCATCTTGGCTCAATTCGGGACACCCCATACCAGGAGTGCCCGTCTGGAGTTTCCATGGCCGAACGAATCCTGATTGCTGATGACGATGCGGTCCAGCGCCGCCTCGTCGAGAACATGGTGCAGCGCTGCGGCTACGAGGCCGTGGTGGTTGAGGACGGCCAGGCCGCCGTCGCACGCCTGATCGATCCGGATGCACCGGCCATCGATGCGATGTTGCTCGATCTGATGATGCCCGGTCTCGACGGCATGGGCGTGCTGGCGCGGATCCGCGATGCCGGCCTCAACATTCCCGTCATCGTCCAGACCGCCCATGGCGGCATCGACAATGTCGTCTCGGCCATGCGCGCGGGCGCGCATGATTTCGTCGTCAAGCCGGTCAGCGCCGAGCGCTTGCAGGTGTCCCTGCGCAACGCGCTGAATACCAGCGCCTTGAAAGGCGAGTTGCAGCGCATCCGCCATAGCCGCGAGGGCAGACTGACTTTTGCCGACCTCGCCAGCCGCAGCCAGGCGATGGACCATGTGCTTCGATCCGCGCGGAAGGCGGCCGCATCGACGATCCCCGTCTTGGTCGAAGGCGAATCCGGTGTCGGTAAAGAGGTCATCGCCCGCGCCATCCACGGCTCCGGCGAACGCAGCAGCAAGCCCTTCGTTGCCGTGAATTGCGGCGCCATCCCCGACAACCTCGTCGAGTCGATCCTGTTCGGCCACGAGAAGGGCGCCTTCACCGGCGCCACCGAACGCCATGCCGGTAAATTCGTCGAAGCGTCCGGCGGCACGCTGTTCCTGGACGAAGTCGGCGAATTGCCGCTGACGGCCCAGGTCAAGCTATTGCGCGCGTTGCAGGAAGGCGCCGTGGAGGCGGTCGGGGGCCGCCGCCCGGTGAAGGTCGATGTCCGCATCATCTCGGCGACCAATAGGCAGTTGCTCGACCTCGTCAAAGCCGGCCATTTCCGCGAGGATCTGTTCTATCGGCTGCATGTGCTGCCGCTGACGGTGCCGCCGCTGCGCGCGCGCCGCGAAGACATCCCGCATCTGCTGCGGCATTTCCTGGCGCGGTTCTGCGCCGAAGAGAGCCGCCCGATCACCAGCATCTCCGGCGAGGCGATGTCGGTGCTTACCCGACTCGATTGGCCGGGCAATATTCGGCAACTCGAAAATGCGGTGTATCGCGCCGTGGTCATGAGCGAGGGTGATCAACTGGGGCTGGCAGATTTCCCGTCCGCCACGGCGCCGGCGGCGCCGATGCCATCGCAGACGGCGGTCCCGCTGATGGTCGAACCCTTGTACCATACCACTGCGCCGAACATGGTGCCGGATGCAGCTCCCCTGCTGGCTGCTGCCGGTAGCCTGAGCATGCTCACATCGGACAACGACGTGCGGCCGCTCGAGGACATGGAGGCCGAGATCATCCGCTTCGCCATCGCCCATTATCGCGGCCAGATGTCGGAAGTCGCAAGACGACTCAAGATCGGCCGCTCGACGCTGTATCGGAAGCTCGACGAGGCCGCGGAAAAAGACTCGGCGACCACCGACGACGCATAATCCTGCCGCAGCTGTTGCCTCGGGCGCACCGATCATGTCGTTGTTGTGGCAGCGGAACTTGAACCGTTGCGCTCTGGCGACACACAGAGCCAAAAGCAGCGCAGAGTATGGGCTGTGGCGTTGCAAAGCAGGCGGGTTAGGATCAGTTTGTTTTAAATCGCCCGTCAGGTCAGACCCTGAAACGGGCGATGTATCGTCTGCGTCAAAGATTGCGATGTGCAGACGCGCCAGCCAACCTGCAGATGGCACGGCGAATTTGGACGCCAGACTGGAACTGCTCCACATCAACTGGAGCAGATTCACGCGAGAGGAGCGAGAATGCGAGACTTCAACAAGAGCCGTTCGGGATTTGACCGCGTGCTGATGGCCGTGGCTGCTACATTCCTGACGGTCTCCGCCGGCGCCGCCTTTGCCCAGAATGTTTCGGCACAGGGCGCCTCGCCGCGCGACAGCGTCTCCGAACTCGCCATCGACGCAGCCGTTCCGCGGCCAGAGCCTGCCAATGTTCCGCCGCCGACAGCCGCCGACATCAAGTCGGACACCACCGCCTCCGTCCCCGACGCCGCAACGGCGTCCGAAAAGACGATCGGCGCGACGTCGGCCGATGCGCCCAAGGTGACCGCGACCAAGCCCGAAGACACCAAGCCAGCCGAAACAGCGACTGCGCCAGCGGCCGAACCTGCCACCGCCGCTGCGCCGGCAGCCGTGAGCACCGAGTCTCCGAAGGATGAGGCAAAGGACGTCGCCAAACCCGCGTCCACCGTCGCTGCGGCAGACCAGCCGGTCGCCGACAAATTGCGCGATATGTTCGCCAACAAGTCGCTGCGCCTGTTCGATCGCAAGGGCGAGCATGCCGCCGTCGAGAAATTCTATGCCGCACGCGACTACGCCCCGCTCTGGACCCAGGGCGGCATCGCCACGGTCGCGGCCAAGGGCGTCATTGCCCGCCTGAAGGATGCCGGCAGCGAGGGCCTTGAGGCCGCCGATTATCCGACGCCGGATTTCACCGCTGCAAGCACGCCGGACGCACAGGCCGAAGCCGAACTGAAGCTCACCGCGAGCATGCTGGACTACGCCCGGCAGGCACAAAGCGGCCGCATGCATTGGTCGCAGCTCGACGGCGATATCATGTATCCCGAACACCCGACCGACCCGGCCCAGGGTGCAGCCGATCGCCGAAGGCCCGGCTCTCAAATTCGTCAAGGCGACGAAGAAGAATCCGAATCCTGCGGTGATGGAGGATGACCGCGTGCCGCTGCTGCGCGCCCGTCTCCACCTCGACGACGCCAAAGCCACCGCCTATGACGCCAACGTTGCCGCGGCGGTGCGCAAATTCCAGTCCGGCAACGGGCTGAAGGTCACCGGCATCCTCGACGACGCCACCGTCCGCGCCATCAATGCCCCGAAGCGCGACCGCCAGATCGACACCGTGATGGTCAATCTGGAGCGCTGGCGCTGGCTGCCGCGCCTGCTTGGCGCCGCGTCGCTCGGCAATGCCTATGTGATGCTGAATATTCCGGACTACACGCTGAAAGTGATGCAGAACGGCGCACAAGTCTGGACCACGCGTGTCGTGGTCGGCAAGCCCGGCAAGCATGCGACGCCGCTGATGACGGAGACGATGAAGTACATCACCGTCAATCCGACGTGGAACGTGCCGCCCTCGATCATCTACAACGAATATCTGCCGGCGCTGCAGCAGGATCCCACGGTGCTCGATCGCATGGGCCTGAAACTGTCGCGTCGCCCCGACGGCAGCATCCATATTTCTCAGCCGCCAGGAGAAGCCAACGCGCTGGGCCGCATCCGCTTCAACTTCCCGAACAAGTTCCTTGTCTATCAGCACGACACGCCGGACAAGAACCTGTTTGCGAAAGAAGATCGCGCCTTCAGCCATGGCTGTATGCGAGTGCAGTACCCAGATCAGTATGCAGCCACCTTGCTCGGCATCGCTCTGCCTAAGGACAACTACACGCCCGAAAAAATAAAGGGCATGTACGGAAAGAGCGAAATCAACATCAATTTCCCAACGCCGATTCCGGTGAACATCACCTATCAGACAGCGTTTGTTGACGACGCGGGCAATCTGCAGATGCGCAAAGACGTGTACGGCCGCGACGCCGCCATGATCCCGATGCTGAAGGGCGCGCCGGGCCGCGAATTGGAAGCGGCGGTTGCGCACTCGCAGCCGAATTATGTAAAGCCAACTGGCAACATCAACATCCCGGGCGACAGCTATGCGAGCAACGGTCCGGGCTTTTTCCAACGGCTATTTGGGGCTCCGACCCCTCCGCCCGCTCCGGTTCGTGCCCGTCGGACCCAGCGCTGAGGCTGCGATCCACCGCTAAAGTCGAAGATTCGAGGGCCCCGCCAAGCGCGGGGTCCTTTTTGCATTAACCCTCGCGAGCAAAGCATTTGCGCCCATACCGGCCTACCGGCCCTTTTTTGCCATACTCGGCGGGCTTCATCGGGCAATCGACTGGGGACCAAAGCGTAAATTTCGGTTAACAATTCCCCTTTAAGACTATGTTCATCCTCTCCCGCCGCGTGGGGTTGCGGGGGATCACCTCGACCGACTGACGTCTGACGGGAATTCTGAGTGGCGGGACAATTTCCACGCAGCGCCGGACTTGTATCGCTTTCGCGAGCCGGCTTGCGCGTGGGGCTCACTACTTTGCTGTTAGTCGCCGGTGCCCAATCCGTTCACAACGCGACTGCCGATGGCGACACTCGCGAACTGACCTTTCACCACACCCATTCCGACGAAGACCTCACCGTCACCTTCAAGCGCAATGGCCGCTACGATGAAGGTGCACTGAAGAAACTCAATCGCTTCCTTCGCGACTGGCGAAGCCAGGACGAAACCACGATGGATCGGCGATTGTTCGATATCATCTGGGAGGTCTATCGCGACGTTGACGGCAAACAGCCGATCCAGATCATCTCCGCCTATCGCTCTCCTGCCACCAACGCCATGCTCCGCCGGCGCTCCTCGGGTGTCGCACGCTTCAGTCAGCATATGCAGGGGCATGCGATGGATTTCTTTATCCCCGGCATTCCGCTTGAACAAATTCGTTTCGCTGGCCTGCGTCTGCAGCGCGGTGGCGTCGGCTTCTATCCAACTTCTGGGTCGCCTTTCGTCCATCTCGACGTCGGCAGCATTCGCTATTGGCCGCGCATGTCGCGCGATCAGCTCGTGAAGGTTTTCCCGGACGGACGCACCGTATATTTGCCGTCCGACGGCAAGCCGATGCCCGGATACGAACTGGCGATGGCCGACATCGCGAAGCGTGGCGACGGAACAGAGGAACCGGGCAAACCAAGCCTGCTCGCCGGCTTGCTGTTTCATAAACATGCGGACGACGAGGAAGAAGCGGCCCCCGAACCCGCAAAGCCCGGCCTGAAGGCTAAAACTGCCGCTGCTGTCGAGGCCGTGGTTGCGAAGGCCGAGAAAATTGCCGAAGCGATTCCTCTGCCCCGCTCAAAACCCGCAGCAGCTGCGGCCTATCAAGTTGCCTCGGTCACCGAGCCACAAACGGTCGCAGTTTCGGGCTCCTCGACGCCTGTTGTCGAACGCAAACCCAATTCGCCGGTTGACGTAATCAATGCCCGCGGCTTCTGGGACAACGAACAGGTTGTCAAACCCGCAGCGCCCGCGCAGACGGCAACCCAGAATGCACGTGCCGTTGTGGCATCGGCCGATCCGCGAGAGCCCGCGACTGTCGGAACAAACGTCTCTGACGCGCTCGCCTACGCGCCAGTTCCGTCTCCGATCGATAAAAGCCGGATCGTTGCATCGGCTGGACCTGTTGAACGCAGCACTATCGCGCCAGATGCGAACGTCAACTTCCCTGCGAAGATGCTTCGCCTTGCTTCTTCAGAAATGAGCGAACTCTGGTTGCGCGCAATGATTCTGGCACCGAGCGCGAGCCGCTCGCTGTCCGCCGCAATCCTCGGCGATCAGGACATGACCGGGATGCGAACGCATTTCGTCAAGCCGAAGATGTCGCTGGCGATGACTTTCTCCAACGATCCGCAGATGGGTCTCATCTGTGAGCGATTCACCGGATCTGCCACGGTGCTGCTGCAGACCACGTCGTTCGGAATGCGAACCGCCGAACTGCGCTAGGTACGAACGGCGAAGGCCTGCTTAGTTCAGCATGCCCAGCGCTTGCATGTAGGTTTCCAGGATCGTTTCCTGTTCCTGACGCTCGTTTGCGTCCTGCTTACGCAGTCGTACGATGGTGCGCAGCGCCTTGACGTCGAAACCGTTGCCCTTGGCTTCGCCATAGACGTCGCGGATATCGTCCGAGATCGTCTTCTTTTCTTCTTCAAGCTTCTCGATGCGCGTGATGATGGCCTTGAGTTGATCTTTCGCGAAACGGTGAGCGGTTTCTTCCTTGGCGGCAGCCGCGGTGGCCATCGGATACTCCTGAACTTATCGTGAAGCGGATAGACGGCGCGACTGACTGACACGCCGATTACAATTCACACTCAAGAGGTGCGTCGTTGAGGTCAAGGCGCCTCCGGCGATCATCCACAGTGACCACAGGACAAACAAAAATCGGCGCACAAGCGCCGATTTGCCTTGCATGTCTTATTGCAGCGTTAGTGTCCGCCGTGGCTCTTTTTGAGCGCCGCAGTTTGCGCGGGCGTCGCCTCGTTTTGATGCGTCGCTTTCCACGTCTCGTAGGGCATGCCGTAAACCGCCTCGCGGCTTTCGTCTTTGCTGAGCGCGACGCCCTTTTCGTCGGCGGCGTCCTTGAGCCAGTTCGACAGGCAGTTGCGGCAGAAACCGGCGAGATTCATCAAGTCGATATTCTGCACATCGGTGCGACCGCGCAGGTGCGCGACGAGGCGGCGAAACACGGCCGCTTCCAGTTCGATTTGGGTCTTATCGTCAATACTCATGACTGTTCTCTCGAAGTTGCAGCGACGTCGAATACCGCCTCTAACATGGGATGGCGTCACACAATTTGCCACATCGTCAGTCAAATTCCGTTTAGATGATGCATAACTGGCTCAGATCGAACGATTTCAGTGCGCTTGACCGTTGACACCAACGCCGATGTTACGCGAAATCAACAATCAGTTGATATACCTTGATTAAATGACAGCTTTCGATTTCAGCCCCAGCCGCGCATCGTTCCGACGCTTTTTCCTCGCCAGCCTGACAGGCTTCGTGGCGTTGGTGACGTTATGTACGTGGAGCGACACTGCGGCTGCAGACTTTCGCCTTTGCAACAACACATCGAGCCGCGTCGGAATCGCACTCGGCTACAAGGACAATGAGGGTTGGGTCACCGAAGGATGGTGGAACGTGTCTTCGCACAGTTGCGAAACTCTTTTGCGTGGAACCCTGGTCGCTCGTTACTATTACATCTATGCCATTGACTACGATCGCGGCGGCGAATGGTCCGGACAGGCCTTCATGTGTTCGCGCGACAAGGAATTTACCATCAAGGGCACCGACGATTGTCTGGCGCGCGGCTTCGATCGCACTGGATACTTTGAAGTCGATACCGGCGAACAACGCGCCTGGACGGTGCAGTTGACTGAAACCGGCGAACAGAACCCAAGGCAGACGCCGGGGCTTCCGGGATTGCCTAATGCGCCGGGAAACACCCAACCAGGCCCGAACCTTCCTACCGGCGTAGCGCCTGGAAGCAAGCAATGAGACGGCTGCGCCGCATCAAGATTCTCGCGACGCTCGGACCGGTTTCGTCGGATAGTGCGACAATTCGCAAATTGTTCGAAGCGGGAGCCGACGTCTTTCGCATCAACATGAGTCATACGCCGCACGACAAGATGCGCGAACTAGTAGCGACGATCCGCAATGTCGAAGGCAGCTACGGGCGTCCCATCGGTATTCTCGTCGATCTGCAGGGGCCAAAACTCCGATTGGGCGCATTCGCGGAAGGCGCGGCTCATGTGACCAATGGCGAAGTGTTTACGCTCGATTCCGATCCGTCACCCGGCAACAAGACGCGTGTCCACCTTCCTCACCCCGAAATCCTGCAGGCGTTGCGGCCCGGCCACGCTTTGTTGATAGACGACGGCAAATTACGTCTGATTGCAGAAGAGACCTCGCCCGAAAGTGCGCGCTTGCGCGTCGTCACGGGCGGCAAGATGTCAGACCGCAAAGGCGTCAGCCTGCCCGACACTGACTTGCCGGTTTCGGCGATGACAGCGAAAGACCGCATCGATCTGGAAGCGGCACTTGAGACCGGAATCGACTGGATCGCGCTGTCGTTCGTACAACGCGCCGACGACGTGATCGAGGCCAAGAAACTGGTGCGCGGTCGCGCCGCCGTCATGTCGAAGATCGAAAAACCGCAAGCGATCGATCGGCTCGCCGAAATCATGGAAGCGTCGGACGCCATCATGGTTGCGCGCGGCGATCTCGGCGTTGAACTGCCGGCCGAGCGCGTACCCGGTCTTCAGAAGCAGATGACACGCATGACGCGCAAAGCAGGCAAACCCGTCGTGATCGCAACGCAAATGCTGGAGTCGATGATTACGTCGCCGGTACCGACTCGCGCAGAAGTCTCTGACGTCGCAACCGCAGTCTTTGAAGGCGCTGATGCCATCATGTTGTCGGCGGAATCGGCTGCAGGGAAGTTTCCCGTTGAGGCGGTACAGACGATGAATCGCATCGGCGAGGAGGTTGAACGCGATCCGACCTATCGTAGCGTCATTGCCTCGCAACGACCGGAGCCGGAGGCGACAGCAGGCGATGCGATTGCCGACGCGGCGCGTCAGATCGCAGAGACGCTCGATTTGTCGGCGATCATTTGCTGGACCGATTCAGGCTCGACCGCGATGCGGGTGGCGCGCGAACGGCCACAGCCGCCCGTGGTCGCGATTACCCCCAACGTCGCCACAGGCCGCAAGCTTTCAGCCGTATGGGGTGTTCACTGCGTCATAGCCGAGGATGCTCACGATCAGGATGACATGATCGACCGCGCAGGCCGCATCGCGTTTCGCGATGGTTTCGCCAAGGCTGGTCAGCGCGTCATCATCGTAGCCGGTGTTCCGCTCGGCACACCTGGCACCACCAATATGGTGCGCATTGCCTATGTGGGCCCGGACCGCGACGCGGATATTTGAATTCACCTTCACTTGAACGTTGTGCGTTGCACGTTGCTCACAGAGCGCTTGCGACCTTTCGACGCACGTATCATGCTCCCCATTCGATGATCCGCCGCCTGCCCGGTTGCGAATGATCGCATCGACAAGGCGACGTCCAATCGCCGCAAAAATTGCTCGTCTTAAGGGGAGTTACGTTATGATCGACAGACGGAACCTCGTTAAAAGTTCAGCTGCTTTTCTTGCAACGCTCGGTACTGGTGTTGCAGCCAATCCTCTGCGCGCATTCGCCGAATCACTGACGCTACCCTTCGACAATGGCGAGCGTCCGCTGGTGCGATATCCGCAAAAGCGGCCGATGATCGGGCTTACCGCGCGACCACCGCAGCTTGAAACTCCGTTTTCGGTTTTCAACGATGGCGTTATTACTCCGAACGATGCATTTTTCGTGCGCTACCATCTTGCCGGCCTCCCTTACGATCTCGACCCCGACACATTTTCGCTTGAGATCAAAGGAAAGGTCGACAAGCCGTTAAAATTGTCCATGGCGGACATCCGAAAGATGCCGTCGGTCGAAGTCGTTGCGGTCAATCAATGTTCCGGCAACAGCCGTGGATTGTTCATGCCTCGCGTGGCGGGCGGCCAGCTCGGTAACGGCGCGATGGGTAACGCACGCTGGAAGGGCGTCCCACTGAAAACAGTTCTCGACAAGGCCGGTGTGCAGTCGGGCGCAAAGCAGGTCGTCTTTAACGGTATGGATGGTCCGGTGGTGGACAAGACACCGGATTTTGCGAAAGCACTCGACGTTGACCATGCGCGCGACGGTGACGTAATGCTCGCCTATGCGATGAACGGCGAAAATCTTCCCTTCCTCAACGGATTCCCGCTGCGGCTTGTCGTGCCAGGTTATTACGGCACATATTGGGTCAAGCATCTCAATGAAATCACCGTCATCGACAGCGTCTTCGACAATTTCTGGATGAAGACGGCTTATCGAATTCCCGACAACGACTGCAATTGCGTCGAGCCCGGCACCGCACCCAAAGCAACTATCCCGATCAATCGCTTCACTGTTCGCTCTTTCATCACAAACGTGGCGGACGGCGCGACAATGAAGGCCGGCAATACCGCGCTGAAGGGAATTGCTTTCGATGGCGGCAAGGGCATCAAGGAAGTTTCGGTGTCCGCCGATGGAGGCAAGACCTGGATGCCAACACAACTCGGCAAAGATCTCGGGAAGTATTCATTTCGCGAGTGGACCACAAAGGTGAAACTGGCCGCGGGGCCAAGTGAATTGAAGGTTCGCGCGACGAGTAACGACGGCAAAACGCAACCAATGGAGTCCTTGTGGAATCCAGCGGGCTACTTGCGAAATGGCGTCGAAACTGTTCGCGTCACAGCGACCTGAGGAGAGCGATCATGAACCCATCTCGAATTTTTGCGCTTTCGCTCTCGGCTGCTGTTGTTCTCGCGGCTGGGGGGATGTCGAACGTCAACGCAAAGCCGCTCAGCTATAAAGTTCCCAACGACACCACAATGTTCAAGCCGGGGACAAATCTCGACGTCGTCCAGAACAATTGCGGCGCTTGTCATTCCGCCGATTACGTCAAGACGCAGCCGCGTGGCCCGAAATTCAAAAAAGATTTCTGGCAGGCGGAAGTCACCAAGATGATCAAGGTCTACGGCGCACCGATCGACGATGCCGACACCGGCAAGATCGTGGACTACCTCACCGAGAATTACTGATTTAACGGGAGCCGGATAATCTCCGGCTCCTCACGGCTCTAGTTCGCTGCAGCTGCGTTGGTACGAGACGCCTGCGCCATCATCGATTCAATTTCGCTGACAATCAAATCCGGCGCCGCAACCTGCGGCATGTGGCCTACTTGCGGCAGCACAATCAGCTTGGATTGCGGAACAGCCTCGGCGAAATGCCGCGAATGAATCTTCGGCGATACGGTGTTGTCAGTGTCGCCCGTGAATATGGTGATGGGCACCTTGATCTGCGGATAGTCCGGCGAGCGCTTCGTCACCTCGGCCTTCAACGTGCGGAGATCCCAGGCGTTATTAAGAAAAACGCGTGGCCGGAGAACCAAGCGCACCTGCGTGTCATCCACGAAACCCTCCGGCATCCGCTGCGGCGAGAAAACATACCGCGTACCCGGTTGAACCATAAACGATCCGATCGGCAATGTGATTGTGTAGGCGAGCAACGGCCCAAGCACCGGTACAGTCGCAAGTTCGTTGAACTGGCCGACCCCGCCGGGCCACGTGTACAAGACGCGCCAATTCGGGCATGATCGCCCCGCCCAACGAATGTCCAACGAAGACCGCGCGCGCAATTCCGATTTTGCCGAGCGCTTCGTCGATCATTCGGGCTTGTATTGCCGGGGTTGAATCTTCAACGCGATCTCGCGTGCTCCAGCCAAGACCTGGCCGATCGATCAGAATGACCCGACGATCCTTTGCGAGCAGATTGCCAAGCGGTCTGCGCATCGTCTCGAGGCTAGAACTCGCGCCATGCACGAGAACCACGGGAAGCCCCGGTGCGTCTTTCGAGCCAAGTTCGACATAGTGAATCCGGCCGCCAGCAACATCGACGAACTTGCCCTGCGGCGGATACATTCGCGAGAGCACAAGTACGCTAACTTGCGTCACCAGCGCCAGCACCACCAGCGTGACCGCAAGACCAGACAATATCATTGCGAGAATCCGAAGAAATTTTTGCACAGAGCAACTACGTTTTTGAGCGGGATAGGTTTCGCGCGCGGTCGTGACGCCATCGCGGCTAGATATCCCGGCCCTCGACCTTTTCGCTCAAGGATTTCACCAGGTCGGGAATCTTTTCGAGGTGCGGGTTGATGGCGAGCGCTTTTCGAAAAGCGTCGAGCGCGTGTTTCTCATCGCCAGTTTCCTGCATGATCATGCCCAACCCTGCCAGCGCACCGAAATGGCGCGGTTCGCGTATCAGCACCTGACGAATGTCTTCCATCGAGCGGGTGTAATCATTCTTCATGAAATAAAGCGTGGCGCGCCTGTTCCAGCCCTCGATGTAGTCCGGACGCAATTTGATCACTGCGTCGAGCAACTTCAGCGCGACATCCATGTCCTTGCTGTCCATCGCGAGTTTCGCGCGGATCATCAACAGCGCAGCCGTGTCGCTGTTGGTCGCGGTCCATAATGACCAGATCCGCGCTTCGACGGCTTTCGCGCTCTCGTCATCAGGCGCGACTTTTAATGCACCGAATAGAAAGTCGAGATTTTTGGTTTTGTCGCCCGTGACACGCGGTAGCTTGGCGGGTGCCTCAGGGATTTTCTTCGGGCGAGACGACGGGCCGACCTTAGGCTCCTGCGCATAGACAGGTGATGAGATTGGCGACATCGAAACGGAGGCGAAGACAAATACTCCAAGAACGATCATTGCCGTGGTTGCGCATCGCAGGGCCATGGCAAAGTTTAACTGCGGAAAGCCCCGCACGCAAAGCAGCGCGGCGTCAAACACGCGTGATGGGGATAAATAGGATTCGCGAAGATCAGTCCCGCAGCATCAAAGCCGATCAGCCTTGACGTGCCTTGAAGCGGCGCTTGACCTTGTTGATGACGTAAACCCGTCCCTTGCGGCGGACCAGACGGTTATCGCGATCGCGACCGCGCAGGGACTTCAGCGAATTACGGACCTTCATGGGACAATGCTCTCTGGAAGGCCGCGTTGCTGGCCGTTATTGAACCTTTGATTTGGCAATATCCTGCGGGCCAAGGGCCGCGCCAGACAGCCGGTTTCTAGGCCATGGCGGCCCGGAATGTCAATCGGATCAAGGCCTTTTGTGGCCTTTTAGGCTCCGAATCGCTCCTCGTAGACGGCGCTCGGATTCCGCCGCTTTCGATCTGAAATCGTTGGAAAAATTACTCCTGTGGGACGCCTGCTGTTTTGATCACCTCGCCCCATTTCTTGATCTCGGCATCCACAAATGCGGAAAACTCTTTGCCCGCCAATTTGCCCGGTTCCACACCCTGGGTTGCGAATTTTTCGCGCGTGGCTGCAGCCGAAAGAATGTCCTTCATCGCCGCGACCAGTTTTATGTAGGCGGAGTTGCCGTTTGCCGTCGGCATATAGAGGCCGAACCAAGCTGTCGCATCGAAACCTTTGACCCCCGATTCGTCGAGTGTCGGTACATCCGGCAAAGACCCCGCACGGGTCATGCTGGTCACGGCAAGCACGCGAATATTCCCGGCCGCCGCCGCAGGCAGAACGGTCGGAAGCGTGTCGAACATGATCGGAATATGACCGCCGAGAAGATCGT
Source organism: Afipia sp. (assembly GCA_026400415.1). Taxonomy (GTDB): domain Bacteria; phylum Pseudomonadota; class Alphaproteobacteria; order Rhizobiales; family Xanthobacteraceae; genus Afipia. The sequence continues at coordinate 16,609 of JAPLPA010000506.1, forward strand.
TCATTGCTGGCGCGGCACCCTTGTACGGAATATGGACAATATCGACTCCCGCCATCTGCTTGAACAATTCGCCCGACAGGTGATTTGCGCCGCCAATCCCAGAAGACCCGAACGAAAGTTTTCCGGGCTCTTTCTTTGCCATAGCGATCAGTTCGCCAACGTTCTTTGCCGGGAAATCCTTGTTTACGACGAGCGCATTTGGCGCGGAGGCAACGACCGCAATCGGCGAGAAATCCTTCTGTGTATCGTATGGCAGCTTGCGATAAAGGCTTGCATTGATCACATGATGCGTCGCGGTGAGCAGCAACACGCTGCCATCAGCGGGGGATCTCGACACCATCTCAGACCCGATGGTGCCCGACGCACCAGCTCGATTTTCCACAATGACCGTGGAGCCAAGTTTCTCTCCGAGATACTGAGCGACGAAGCGCGCCAAAATGTCGGTAGTGCCACCAGCTGGAAACGGCACCACGATCTTAATCTGATTCGGCGGGAAACTTTGCGCGGCGGCGGGAGTAAATCCTGCTACCGCACACGCTGATAAGATCGCGACAAGTCTTTTCAAAAATATCTTCTTCAACTCAGCCTCCCACAATTCTTTCGGTTCAGACCGAAGCCGTCAGCGGAAACTCCACCATCGCGTCACCCGTTGCGACTTTTTCGTCGTTCTGGTTGCGCACCAGCACGTCGATCAGCACCCAGCGGGAGTTCTGTGTGGTCTGCTTTGATTTCACGATCCCGACGGGTTGAATCGTATCGCCGGGTTTGACCGGCTTCACCCAGCGAGTTTCGAGACGACGATGAACAGCACCCGCCGGATAAGCCCAATCCGTCAGCATGCGGGTGATCAGTCCGAAATTATTCATGCCGTGCATAATGATGCCGCCAAAATTGGTCTTGCCAAAACTATTCTTCATGTAGTCATCGTCTAAATGCAGCGGATTGTAATCCAGAGAGCCGTCACAGAAGAGACGAATCGATTCGCGCGAGACGGGAAACGTCTGCCCATCGATTGTTTCGCCGGCAGTGCGCTTTGCAAACGTCG
>JAPLPA010000399.1 GCA_026400415.1 Afipia sp.
AGCTGTTCGCTTTCGATTGCTTCGATGGCACCAAGGGCATCGGCAAGATTCTCGATGACGGCTCGGTGCAGGGCAACGTGCAGTTCGGCGGAACGGGTTTGATGCGCGGCGCGCGTCTGCCAGCCAATACGCTTCAGGTGCGCGGTCAGCAGATTTGCGCGTCGATCAGGGGTCTGCCATTCGAGCCCTGTTTCAATCTCAACAAGAATAGCGAAGTCGGTTTCCGCGGATCGGTATCCGGCCTTGGATTTGCCTATTGTGATTTCCGCAAGCAGGGCAATGGCCGCGTTTATCTCGCGCGCTCCGTGTCGCGTCCGCGGTCGCTCCACCCTGAGCCAACGCAGTCCGCCGATGCGCGCGCAGAAGCAAAACCAGCCGCTGTTCGCAGCGAACCCGCGCTCGAATTGCGCCGCTAGACCGCGCCGAAATTCAAAAACCGATTTTGCTCAAACCGCCGAACCGGGCACGGGCGGCGGCTTCTGCCTGAACAGCACGCGCTGATACAGCCACCCGATTGCCATCAGCACCAGCCCAAGTCCGATAAACGAGAACGCCCGGTAGGCCCCCGTGAGGCTGCCCATGTCGATGATAAACACTTTCAGGACGGTGAGAGTGATCATGACGGCGGACGCGAGCCGTGCGCGCTGCGAGGAGAAAAGCAATCCTGCGCCCAGCAACACGACACCGAAGGCAAGCCACGCGACCGAGTAAGTGTATTGCTCGGCGTCGCTTGTCGTGCCGCTTGCGAGTAGCGGGCCGTGATAGAGGCGGCGGACTTCAAGCGAGATGTAGGCGATTGCAAGAATGAGCGCGCCGCCCGCAATCGTGTTGACGTAGCCCGTCCTGCGTTGGCCTGCCGCCGCATAGGATAGCAGCAACGCAAGTACCGACGGCAGCGCGTAGCAAAGAATCAATTCGTTGATAAATTCGCCTTCGATGCGCGGCGACCAGATCATCGGATTTTCCAGGAAGAACAGGCCGAACAGAATTCCGGCGCCTGCGAGCAATGTCAGAAGGACCGCGCCGATATTGTGAATGATGCTGCCCGACCTGATGCGCAATTGCTCCAGACCAATAGCCATTGAAAGCGCAACGCAAACTTGAAGTCCGGTTTCAACAAGACCGGCGGTGCGGCGGTAGATATCGCCGTTGTTGATATAGTGGCGGATTTCCATGAACGCGAGCAGCACCGTGAACAGGATCGCTGCGGCCTCAATGGCGCGCAGCGCCGCATCGTCACCGCGCCGACGCATGAAGGTGCTCGCGACCCAAAACGAGAGCGCAGGAATTCCGTAGCCGAGCAAGAGCCAGTTGAAGATCGGGGTTGTGCCGATGTCGTTGCCGACGATGCGCGGTTCATAGCCAATGCGAAGCACGACGATCCCGGCCAGAATTGCCGCAAGCGATCGAAGGAACGGAATCGGGCGCTTCATCGAAATCCACGCAGTCCCGAGCGACATCAGTGCCAGCGCAATCGTCAGCCAACCCTTTTCCAATGCAAATGTGAACGCCAATGCAAGGGCCGCGAGCGTACCCGTCGCAAACAGCGCCGCCGAAATGGTCTGGCCCGGACGTGCATCGCGTTTCGAGAGAATTTCGGTCGCTGCCGCAAAGGCTGCTGCAAGCGCGATGGCGAGAACAGCAAACGGTATCGAGCGGTCGAGGTGGGCGATACGCGCGTAAAGGGCGACGAGCAGTGCAAGCGGCGTGACGACGCCCGCTGCGGCCCATACGACCGGAACGATGGCGCCGACCGAGCGACCCTGCGCGAGAAAGCCAACGACGCCGAATCCGGCAGCGAAGAGCGCTGCGGTTGCAAGATGCAGGTTGATTGATCCTTCATCCCCGCGCGCGCCGATGCCGGGCATGGCGCCGCCCGCCACAACTGCGAGGTCCGGGTTGGCGCGAATGGCCCATTCTGCAAAAATCACAAAGACCAAGATCGCGGCTGCGCCGATTGCGCCGGTCGCAGATTCAGCACGCCACGCGACCGCGAATGTTGCGAATACGATAAGGGTGAATACGATCATTGCCGGGTCGGCATGATTGGTGTTGAGAACAAGCGTGCATGCGCCAAACAAAAACACCGAGAGCGAAATTGAGGAGATTGGCTCGATCCTTCCCGGTTCCGCCGACGGGCCGAACATGAAACCAGTCACCACCAATATCGACGCGAGCGCGAAACCCACGGTGATGTCGAAGGCGTGCGGGCCAACCGTGCCCGGCAACGCGATGTCGAACAGCATCCAGATTCCGGCAAGCACGATCGTCGTCAGCGCAAGCCAGCGCCACAAGCGAATACGTGCGAGGCCAAATGCCGATGCGGTGACGATGGCGATGTAAATATACAGCGCCCAAAAATCCGGCGTACCCGAAGAGACGAGTGCTGGAGCACCGAAGGCACCCACGACGCCCAGTCCTGCGAGCGCTGGTCCATGCAGCAGCGCCGCGGCCATTGTGCCGAGTGCAACAAGACCGAGCAGGATGAACGCCGACGCAGGCGCAAGAAATCCATAGAGTGCATAGGACGCATAGACCGTCGCAAACGCCACCATTGTGCCCGCTGCAGTCAGGATGGCGGGAATGTTGGCAACAGGCAAAGGCGCGCCGGACGCAACACTTTCCTTGCGCCGCGCAAATTCGCCGGCAGCCAAAAGCGCCAGCGCAAACAATCCGCCGAGCAGCACCCGCACGCCCGGGCCGAGCAGGCCGGCTTCGATGGAATATTTAACGAGAAACAATCCGCCGAGCGCGAGTGTCAAGCCGCCGACCCAGACCACCCAGCGCGTGCCAATTCTCTCTTCAAAACCTGGTTTTGCTTCCGTATCGGTGGCTAACACGGGCGGCGGAGAGGGAGGGGCGCTTACAGCGGGCCCCGTTTTGGCGGCTCGGTTCGCAGCAGCGGCTTCATCGGCTTTCTCGTCGTCAGGCGAGATCGGCGGAGCGAGCGGCGAGCGCCTCAATTCCGGAGCGGGCGGGATTAATCCAAGCGAAGCTTCGATCACGCCAAGCCGTGCGGCCATTTCTTTTGCGCGGAGGTTGGCATTGCGCGCAAACGCGAATGCGGCGAGGGCTATGACGCCTACGATAAATTCCATTCGTTCCCCCAATGGACGTCTTGCATTGACGTCTCAAAATTACCTGCGTCCGCGCACACGCAATCCCGGCGCTGGCCGTTCCTGCAGAACCTCGCGGCGAAAACGAAACAATGCGGCGGGCCGTCCACCCGTCTGAGTAGACATCTCGCCGGTTGGCTCGACAAGTGCGCCCGCCTCAACAAGCCTGCGAAAATTCTGCTTGTGCAGATGACGCCCCGAAATGGCCTCAACGGTTCGCTGCAAATCCGTTAGTGTGAACTCCGGCGGCAGAAGTTCGAATACGACGGGACGATATTTCAGTTTGGCACGAAGCCGCGCAATCGCGGTTGCCAGAATACGACGATGGTCAAATCGCATCGGCGCGCCCAGTGCAGGGACGGATTTTCGCGCCAGCGCTGCGGGCCGTCCGTCGCGCTTCGATTCCTCGATGAGTCCGGCCTCGTAAAGCAGTTCATAGCGGTCGAGCACCCGCTCTTCATCCCAATGCGTACCTTCGGTGCCGAAGTAAAGGCGCACGCGATCTTGACGGCCAAGGGCGCGCTGGGCGCTGGATTTCTCCGACTGGACAGCCCATTCGCTGAGCGCCGGAAAGATATCTCGCTCGATGATCGCCGGGCGTTGTTCACGCCAATCCTCCCACGGGAAATAACGATACCATGGTTCAAACGTCGCACCTGCGACTTGCGGCTTCGATGTGTTGTCGGCGGCGCGCGTGAGCGCGAGATATCCAACTGAAGCAACATGGGCGTCGGTGTCGCCGCGTTGCGCATGGCGTCCGCGATCGCCGAATGTGTAGAGTTGTTCGACATAGCCGAGTCGCAACCCGGTCTGTTCCTCCACCCAGGCTCGCAGGCCAATCTCGAAAGTCCGATGGGTAATAGCTTCGAATGGTCCAAACGGCAGACCCGCCAGTTTTTCGGCGTCGCTACCGGACGCGGTCAGGATCAGCGGTTCGTTGCCGTCGATGGAGACGATGGCGGCCGTCAGCCCGATCTCGATCGGCGTGAGATTTTTGTCCGTCATCTATTCAAGATCGACTCGGAAGGGCCGGCCTTCGACAGTCATGTTGCCGGGGCCGATCTCGTCGAGTGCATGAAGCATTCGCCCCTGCCGTCCTAGCGCGCGATCAGCCAGTGTGACGATAAGCCTGTTGGGATATGCGCTAGGCGATGCGGCGCGGATTTGTTTTGCAATCGAGATTTCGTCGCGATGCGGATTGAGTGCGCAGACCGTCATGAAGGCGCTCGCCGTCGAGCGGCTGATGCCCGCATAGCAATGAATCACCAAAGGTGCCGCGCGATCCCATTTGCGCACGAAGTTCAACGCCTGCTCGACATGGTCAAGCGATGGCGCAACGAATCCATCGGCGGGTTCATTGATGTCATCCATCGAGATCATCAGATGGTTTTCTTCATGGACCGAGGACGGTCGGAGCACCTTGCTGATGTTGCCCATCACCGTGAGGATGTGGCTCGCACCTGTCTCTTCAACGGTGGACGGCAAGGCAGCCA
>JAPLPA010000391.1:0-5566 GCA_026400415.1 Afipia sp.
ACATCCTGGTCGGCGATCTCAATGTCGCGCCGCATGAACATGACATGTGGTCGCACAAGCAGCTTTTGAAGGTCGTCTCCCATACGCCGGTTGAAACCGGGAAGTTGAACGACATTATTGCACACGGCAACTGGATCGACGTCGCGCGCCAGCGCATTGCGATGTCAGAGAAAGTCTATACGTGGTGGAGCTATCGCGCAGCCGACTGGACACTTGCCAATAGAGGACGCCGGCTGGATCACATCTGGGTGTCTCCAGCGCTGGAAAAGAGCGTGGTCGATTTCAAGATCACGAAGGACGCGCGCGGCTGGGAGCGGCCATCGGATCACGTGCCGGTCACCGCAACGCTCGACGTCTAAGTTATTTCCGAAATGTCAGGTCAGCTTTGCGGTCAGTCGCGCAATCGCGCTCGCTGCATTGCCGGTTCGTGCCGCCATCGCGTCGCGCAATCGCCGCGCGGCTTCAGGATGACTTTCCAGGACGCGCTGAAACAACGACCGCGATAGCCTGATGACGGTTGAGGATTCCAGCGCCATTGCGGTGCCGGGACGAGGCATCGCCACCATTAACGCGAGCTCGCCTATCAAAGCTCCCGGCCCGACGATTGTCTCGTTGACGCGCTCGATGGCTGCAACGCGAAACGAGCCGCGCTTGACGATGTAGCCGCTATCGGCCTCGTCGCCTTTCTTGAACAACTCGTCGCCGAACTCGAGATTCTTGTGCTCGGCACCGATGGCGAGCACATTCAGCGCGGCCATGCCCAAGACGTTCAACGTTGGCACGCGATTGAACAGCGCTATATCGTCTTCAATCGACATGACACATCATGTAATGCGGCTTACATCAAATAAAAGCATAAAATGTCTATGGGACGAGTTTGTAGCCGCCGGATTCCGTCACAAGAATTTCCGGATTGGCGGCGTCCTTCTCGACCTTCTGGCGCAGACGGTAGATGTGCGTTTCCAGTGTGTGAGTGGTCACACCGGAATTGTAGCCCCACACTTCCTGCAGCAATGTTTCGCGTGAAACAGGCAATTGCCCCGCGCGATAAAGAAACCGGAGAATTGCTGTTTCTTTTTCGGTCAGCCGGACTTTCTTTGCATTGGCGCCGGTCAGCATCTTTGAGCCGGGACGGAAACTGTACGGACCAACGGAAAACACAGCGTCTTCGCTGGCTTCGTGCTGGCGCAACTGGGTGCGGATCCGCGCGAGCAGCACAGCAAAGCGAAATGGCTTTGCGACATAATCGTTCGCACCGGATTCGAGTCCAAGAATGGTGTCTGAATCCGTGTCATGACCGGTCAGCATGATAATCGGCGCCTTGAAGCCACCCTTGCGCAGGCTGCGGACCACTTCGCGGCCGTCGGTGTCAGGCAGGCCAACGTCCATCAGCACCAAATCGGGCGCGTCGGCCTTGGCGGCCAATGCCCCCTTGGCACCGGTATCGACGGCGGAGGCCTCAAATTCATCGTGAAGCGACAGTTGCTCAACAAGAGTGTCGCGCAGATCGGTATCGTCATCCACGATGAGGATCTTGCGGGCGTTGGCCATTGCGTTCAATCCTTTTAAAACCTGATTTTAGATAATGGCCCGCGGGAACGCGAATTGGTGTCGCGATCATATAGAGCATCTGGCGAAATAGAGCATTTGCGGGCAAAAGAGCAAGCAGGAGTTGCGGGCGGGAATGGGAAGCGACGTTTTTCCAAGGACTTACCGGACAACCTTGCGTGATCGGCCGCTTTCGGCGATCAGAATCCATGCCGGTGCTGGTAATTCGCGCCGCGGTTGGCTGGTTGCGGGCCAGCACATCATACCTGTCGCGCTTGGGCGTGGCGGAATTAGACCCAACAAATTCGAGGGCGACGGCGCAACTCCGCGCGGAGTTTTTCGTCCCGTGAAATTGTGGTGGCGAGCAGATCGCCACGTTCGGCCTCGAACGTTTTTACCAGTGCGCGCGATTGGTGTTGTCGATGCGTGGTCCGAAGATCCACGAGATCGTCACTACAACAGGCCTATCATTCGCAGCGACAATCAAATCGGCGACCGCCTCAAGCGCAAAGACAGCCTTTATGATTTTATCATCGAGATCGACCACAACACGCGGCCACGAATCGCTCGGCGCGGCAGCGCCGTGTTCCTTCATCTTTCGCGCGAGAATTTCTCACCGACCGCTGGTTGCGTCGGTATGACGAAACCCGCGATGCTGCGATTGCTGTCACGCATCGGGCAATCAACGCGGATTATCATTGAATAGCTAAACACTAGCGATGACCGAAGATCGCTGAGCCGACGCGAACATGAGTCGCGCCAAATTGGATTGCGGTTGCGAAATCGGCGCTCATTCCCATCGACAACAATTTCAGACCGTTCCGGGCCGCAATCTTCGCGGTCAGCGCAAAATGAGGAGTGGGCGCTTCATCGACGGGTGGGATGCACATCAGACCCGAAATATCCAAGCCGTATTTGTCGCGACAACTCGCAATGAACGCATCGGCGTCCTGCGGAGCGATGCCGGCCTTCTGCGGCTCCTCTCCGGTGTTCAACTGAACGAACAACAACGGCCGCCGATCTTGCTTAACAATTTCCTTGGCTAATGCTTCGCAAATGCTGGGCCGGTCCACCGAATGGATGGCATCGAAAAGCACCACCGCTTCCTTGGCCTTGTTGGATTGCAGCGGACCGATCAAATGAAGCTCGACGCCAGGGCGGGACGCGATCAAATCAGGCCACTTCGCCTTGGCTTCCTGCACGCGATTTTCGCCGAATACACGCTGCCCCGCTCCAATCACTGGCACAATAGCGTCCGGTTCGAACGTCTTCGACACGGCGATCAGCGTCACTGTTGAGCGCTCACGCCGCGCATCCTTGCAGGCGCGCGCGATCTCGACCTCAACGGCCATTTGGTGAATCAACTCTTACCGGAGAGCGTATTTCGGAAATCATAGAGGCGTCTGTTATCCGCTGATTCAGGATCGATCAAATTTTAGGAAATTGGAGAAAAGGTTTTTGAAGCCTTTGCCGTAGCTTTGTTGGCAGGGGCAAGGGGAAGATCAATGTCGATCGGCAGTTTCGGCCGCAACACGTCAAAACTCAAGGCGCTTCTCGGGATTCGCGCGCGGCTCGTGCTGCTCGCCCTGATCCTGGTCGTTCCCTTGATGGTCGATCGGGTGCGCGTACTCGAAAACACCCGTGCCAAGCAGGTCGAACAGGCCGTAACCGGATTGTCCGAACTTGCAAGGCATACTGCGGATTCGCAGCGCGAAATCATTTCGACCGTGCAGGCCGTGCTTAAGTCATCCGCCTATATCTACGCAGCCGCATCACAACAAAACCGCGGCTGCGCAATCATGCGCGCAAGCCTTCGGGTCGATCTGCCTTGGATCCGTAGTCTTTCCGTTCTCGGTCCAGAGGGAAAAATTCAATGCTCGACGACGCCCAGCATCGTCGGCCTCGACCTCAGCGATCGCGAATATTTCAAACACGCGCTTGAGTTTCACGAATTCGTCCTGAGTGACTATGTCTTCAGTCGGGCTACGAATTTGCCGACCATCATAGCATCCTATCCGGTGTCTGCCATCGATGGCGGTCCGGAAGCAGTCATCATCGCCGCGGTCGATCTGAAGTGGATGTCGCAATTGCTAAGCGACCGGATCAATCGCGCGGGAGTATCCGTGTTCCTGGTTGACAGTGCGGGCGTCATTCTAGCCGCGCGGCCCGAACACCAAAGCCTGATTGGCCAACCGCTGAAAGACACGTCGCTGCTTGAGGCGGTAGCCCATCGCGAAATCAATCTTGAGCGTGAGTCAGGTTCAATCGCTTTTGAGTCGGCTGACGGCGAAAGAAAAGCCGTTTCGTTCGCGCGACTAACCGGCACAAAGGCGCGTCTGATCGTCAGCATCGACGAATCCCGGATGCTCGGCGATATCGATCGCGATATCCGAACTGCCTATGTTCAGCTTGGTCTCGTCGGATTGCTGGCGCTGCTCGGCGCATGGATTGCCGGCGAACGTTTAATCATCCGCCCTGTCAGAGCATTGACAGATACTGCCAATCGTTTTGGCCGGGGCGACCTTTCCGTCCGCGCATCCAACGCGGGGATGCCGCACGAATTCGCGCCACTCGCGCGTGCCTTTAACATGATGGCGTCGCAGCTCGCGGAGCGCGAGCGCGAGATGGTTGCAGCCAACGATCGACTGACTGTTATCGCTTCGATCGACATGGTGTCGGGTCTGGCTAATCGCCGCGGACTTCAGAGTCGTCTTGAGTTTGAATGGATGAAGGCGCTGCAGACTGAAACCGGTCTGTCACTGATGATGATTGATGTCGATCATTTCAAGCAGTTCAACGACACTTACGGTCATCCCGAAGGCGATGTTTGCCTGAGCCGCATCGGCGAAACACTGGCGGCAATTGCGAGTGAAACATCTGGTTTTGCAGCGCGCTATGGCGGAGAGGAATTCTGTCTGCTGGTTCCGAATAGCGATGCCGCAAACGCAATGCTGATCGGTGAGCGCATTCGCGCTCAAGTCGAGCGTCTTGCAATTCCGCACAGCATGAGTACCGCCAAGGTGATCACAGTTAGCGTGGGCGTCGCGGCTATCTCACCCAGCGAAGCCCAACCGCAGGACGATCTGATCGAGGCCGCAGACGCCGCGCTCTATGCTGCCAAACGCCGTGGCCGCAATACCGTGATCGAGCACGCGCTGATCCGTGCAACCGATCAGAGCATTTCGCTCGCCAGCTGATCGGTCTGGTTTGCGTCCAGGGCAAGTCCAGACCAGCCCCAAGGCGTTGACCCATCGCGGTCTTTTGTGGCTAGTCTGCCGCTTCAAATCCCTCTTGGCAAACGACCTTTCCAATGACCACCGAACGCTATAACGCCCGCGAATCTGAGCCGCGCTGGCAACGTCTGTGGGACGAAAAGGCGATTTTCGCCACCAAAAACGACGATTCGAGGCCGAAATACTACGTGCTGGAAATGTTCCCGTATCCGTCGGGGCGCATCCATATGGGTCATGTCCGCAATTACACGATGGGCGACGTGGTGGCGCGCTACATGCGCGCCAAGGGCTACAACGTCCTTCACCCGATGGGCTGGGACGCGTTCGGGTTGCCGGCGGAGAATGCGGCGATCGAGCGCAAGGTCGCGCCGAAGAAGTGGACTTACGAAAACATCGCGGCAATGAAAAAACAGCTCCAGACCATGGGGCTGTCGCTCGACTGGTCGCGCGAATTCGCGACCTGCGATCCGAGCTACTACAAACATCAGCAGAAGATGTTTCTGGATTTTCTGAAAGCCGGGTTGGCCGAGCGCGAAAAGCGAAAGATCAACTGGGACCCGGTCGACATGACCGTGCTGGCAAACGAACAGGTCATCGACGGCAAGGGTTGGCGTTCGGGTGCTGTCGTCGAGCAGCGAGAGCTGAACCAATGGGTCTTCAAGATTACAAAATATTCGCAGGAGCTGCTCGACGCGCTCGACACGCTGGATCGTTGGCCAGACAAAGTGCGTCTCATGCAACGCAACTGGATCGGTCGTTCAGAAGGTCTACATTTCGAATTCAAG
>JAPLPA010000391.1:5579-18304 GCA_026400415.1 Afipia sp.
GCTGCGACCGTTCCCTCCGGCGAGACTGAACTTGAGATTTTCACGACGCGGCCGGACACAATGTACGGTCCGACTTTTGCGGCAATCTCACCTGATCATCCGCTGGCGAAGGCACTGGCCGAAAAAGACAAGAGGGTCGCTTCCTTCATCGAAGAATGTCATCACATCGGCACGTCGCAAGCTGAGATCGACACCGCCGAAAAGCTTGGCTTCGACACTGGCATCAAAGCGCAACATCCGGGCAACGCCTCGATCAAGTTGCCGCTTTACATCGCCAACTTCGTGCTGATGGATTACGGCACCGGTGCGATCATCGGCTGCCCCGCGCACGATCAGCGCGATCTCGACTTCGCGCGCAAATATGATTTGCCTGTTATCGATGTTTTTGTGCCGACAGCAACCGGTGAAACCGTCAAGAACACGGCCTATACGCCACCGAAAACCGAGATCGTCCGCTACGTGCAATGGGCGGGCGAGCCCGGCGTCATGACGTGCGAGGACGCGATGATACGGTCGCTCGCATTGTTCGAGAAAGAAGGTTGGGGCCGCCGCGAAGTGAACTTCCGCCTGCGGGACTGGGGTATTTCGCGTCAGCGCTACTGGGGTTGCCCTATTCCAGTAATCCATTGCCCGACATGCGGTGTTGTGCCGGTGCCGGATAAGGATCTTCCCGTCGTGCTGCCGGAAGACGTGTCTTTCGACAAGCCGGGCAACGCGCTCGATCATCATCCGACCTGGAAACACGCCACCTGTCCGAAATGCGGCGGCAAGGCGCAGCGCGAAACCGACACGATGGACACGTTTGTCGACTCATCATGGTACTTCGCGCGCTTCACCGACCCCTGGAATGAAAACGCGCCGACGACACCGCAAGTCGTCAATCGCATGATGCCGGTCGATCAGTATATCGGCGGCGTTGAGCACGCGATTTTGCATTTGCTTTATTCGCGGTTCTTCACACGCGCGATGAAGGCCACCGGCCACATCGGCATGGACGAGCCGTTCGCCGGCATGTTCACGCAAGGTATGGTGGTCCACGAAACATATAAAAAGAAGGACGGCACATTCGCCTCGCCTGCCGAAATCAAAATCGAAGTCGCCGCCGACAAGCGAACCGCAACGCTGCTCGGATCGAACGAATCGGTTGAAATCGGTTCTATCGAGAAGATGTCGAAGTCGAAGCGCAACACCGTCGATCCCGACGACATCATCGGTTCTTACGGCGCGGACACGGCGCGCTGGTTCATGCTGTCGGATTCGCCGCCTGACCGAGATGTGATTTGGAGCGAGGAAGGCGTACAGGGCGCGGGCCGGTTCGTGCAACGAATCTGGCGGCTGGTGAATGCAGCCGCGCCACATCTGCCGAAATCAGGGGCGGCAATTGCGAGCGATCACGGCAATGCAAAAGCGTTGCGCATGATCGCGCATCGGACACTCGCGGATGTTTCAACGGGGATCGAGCGATTGCGCTTCAACACCGCGATTGCAAAAATTTATGCGTTCGTCGGAACGCTCGCCGAAGTAGTCGATGATCCTTTGAAGAACATTGAGAAGGACTTGGTTTACGCCGCAGCCGCTCGCGAGGCGTTCGATATTCTGGCGCGCCTTATTTCGCCGATGATGCCGCATCTGGCGGAACAATGCTGGCAGTCCCTCGGCCACAAAGGGCTGGTTTCCGAGGCACAGTGGCCGGAAATCGACGCGAGTTTGCTGGTCGATGACACAATTACGCTCCCGGTGCAGGTTAACGGCAAGAAACGCGGGGATGTCACGGTGGATCGAAATGCCTCAACTCAGGAAATTGAGGCTGCCGTTTTAACCCTCGATGCGGTAAAATCGGCGCTGGACGGCAAGGCCCCAAAAAAGGTCATTGTCGTTCCGCAGAGGATCGTAAATGTCGTGGTTTGATAAGCGCATAGCAGTCAGGCTGGTGGCCGCGGCGGCACTCGCCGCTGCAACCGCGGGGTGCTTTCAGCCGATGTACGCGGAGCGTGGTCCGAATGGCACGCCAGGACTGCGCGACAAGCTGCAGGGCGTCGAAGTCCCGCCGCTGAATCTTCCGAACGGTTCTCGTGAAGCGCGCGTCGGTCTCGAAATTCGCAACGCTTTGATGTTCAGCATGTACGGAGCGGCCGTCGGCGGACCAACGACCCATCGGCTATTGATGAAAATCACCACGACACGCCTATCGATCATCGTCGATCCGAACACCGCACTGGCCGATTCCGAAAACTACGGCATCAACGCAACCTATGAGTTGAAGGACAATACGACCGACAAGACCGTGCTCACAGGCACGACGTTCTCGCGCGTGTCCTACGATATACCAGGACAGACCCAGCGTTTTGCCAGGTCACGTACACTGCGTGATGCAGAGGATCGCGCCGCCAAAGTGATCGCCGAAAATATCAATCAGCGGCTGGCTTCATTCTTCGCGGCGGGGACGTAATTTAAAAAGTGGTCGCGCTTCGCGGACGAGACATCGACGCATTCCTGGCCAAGCCCGACCCGGCTCGCCCCATTATCCTCCTTTACGGTCCCGATGCAGGCTTGGTGCGCGAGCGCGCCGACGCGCTGATGGCATCTGCGGTCGAGGATCCGAGCGATCCTTTTTCTCTGGTCAGATTGGACGGCGACGAACTGGCATCGGAGCCTTCACGGCTGGTAGACGAAGCGATGACCGTGCCGCTGTTCGGCGGCCGCCGCGCCATCCGCATTCGCGCCGGCGGGAAAAGCTTCGCGTCAGGGATCGACACCCTCGCAAATATGAACCCGAAGGATTGCCGCATCGTCATCGAAGCCGGTGAGCTGCGTCCGGACGCGCCGCTGCGCAAAGCTTGCGAAAAGGCAAAGTCCGCCGTCGCGATTGCCTGCTATGCCGACGGCCTGCGCGATCTCGAACGCCTGATCGATGATGAGCTTCGCGCCTCGCACCTGAAGATCGCGGCCGATGCACGGGCCACTCTGGCATCATTGCTTGGTGGCGACCGTCAGGCCTCGCGCAACGAGGTTCGAAAGCTCGCACTTTACGCGCACGGGAAGACAGAAATCACACTGGATGATATTGCGGCCATCGTTACTGATGCGTCAGGACTGGCGCTGGACCCGATCGTGGACAACGCGTTTGCGGGTCGTCCGGCCGACGTTGAAAAAGCTTTCGCCAAGGCCATAGCGTCCGGCATCAATCCGAACGCAATTCTCATGTCGGCGCAACGGCAGGCGGCAGCCTTGCACAAAGCAAGGCTATCGGTCGATGAAGGCCGGATGGAATCCGATGTGGTCGAAAGCGGGTTTCCGCGTCTGCATTTTTCGCGCAAGCCGCTGGTCGAGACCGCGCTACGCAACTCAAGCGCCGAGCGGATGTTGAAAGTGATTGCGCAACTGGCCGAAGCCGTACTCGACATGCGCAAGCAGTCGGCGATTGCGGATACCATCGCTCAGCGCGCTTTGCTGGCGATTGCGGTTAACTCGCGACGCCGCAGCTAGTGCAAGAAATGCCCTATTTGCGGCGAGATTCCAGGCGCCGCAGAATATCGTCAAGCTGATCGAGGTCGCGGTATTTGATCTGCACCGCGCCACCGGGATTGCGGTGCTCGACGTTGACTTTCAATCCGAGTACGTCGCTAACGCGCCGCTCCAACGCAACCGTATCGGGATCCTTCGCCTTTGACTTGCCGCCGCGCGATTTCTGCGGCTTGCGTTGCGGCACGCCCTCGTCATGCGCGAGCGCTTCAGCCTGACGCACGGTGAGACCTTCGGCGACAATCTTCTTCGCGGCGGCGGCAGCATCCGGCACGCCTATGAGTGCACGCGCATGACCGGCAGACAGTTTGCCCTCAGCGATAAATTTCTGCACTTCATTTGGCAATTTCGTCAGGCGCATCATGTTGGCGACATGGCTGCGGCTCTTGCCGACGATCTTGGCGATATCTTCCTGGCTGCGTTTGAATTCCGCGGCGAGCGCGTGATAGCCCTGCGCCTCTTCCATTGCGTTCAAATCCGAACGCTGGACGTTTTCGATGATTGCAATTTCAAGCGCGTCGCTGTCGTTCACATCGACCGTAACAATCGGCACATCATGCAGACCCGCGCGCTGCGACGCGCGCCAACGCCGTTCGCCCGCAATAATCTCGAAGCGGTCCGCGTTGCCTTTCACAGGGCGCACGACGATGGGCTGAATCACGCCATGCTGTTTGATGGAGTCGGCAAGCTCGGAAAGTTCAGTGTCGGAAAATGTCCGGCGTGGATTTCGCGGGTTGGCTTTTAGAAACTCAATGGGCACGCGACGCTGCGCGCGGTTCGGTCGATCGACATGAGCCGCCTCGCCGCCCACATCGCCGATCAGGCTGGCGAGACCCCGGCCCAATCGCGAACGCGCTTCGTCGGCCATCGCTGTCTCCCTTGCACTCACACGACTCAACACAAGCCTCCCGTCACAATCTCAATGCAAAAAATCAGTGAGCGCGCAGTTCGCGTTCGCGCTGGATCACTTCGGTCGCAAGCTTGAGGTAAGCTTCGCTACCGACGCATTTGAGGTCATAGACCAGAACTGGCTTGCCGTAGGACGGCGCTTCCGAAATACGGATATTGCGCGGGATCATGGTCTCATAAACTTTCTTGCCCATGAACTGCCGCACATCGGCGACGACCTGATTCGACAAATTGTTGCGCGCGTCGAACATCGTCAGAACGATTCCGTGAATTGTCAGCGTCGGATTGAGTGTCGAACGCACCTGCTCGACTGTTTGAAGGAGTTGCGACAATCCTTCGAGCGCGAAAAATTCACACTGCAGCGGCACCAGGATCGCATGCGACGCAGCCATCGCGTTCACGGTGATGAGATTGAGCGACGGCGGACAATCGACCAGCACATAGGTGTAGTCGGTGTCCGGCGCGACGTTGGTATTCAGATCGGCGATCGCATCGCGCAAACGGAACGCGCGGTCACGCCCGATAGATCCATCGTCGACGATGCGATGTGGAGACGCGGCACCGCAGTCGGCATGATCGCATCGCGCAGTTTGGCTTCGCCGATCAGCACATCGTAGGTCGAGCAGTTGCGATTGCGGCGGTCGATGCCGAGACCCGTCGAGGCGTTGCCCTGCGGATCGAGATCAACGATCAGCACGCGCTCGCCGATGGCGGCCAAAGCCGTGCCGAGATTGATCGCAGTCGTGGTCTTTCCGACGCCGCCCTTTTGGTTGGCCAGCGCGAGGATGCGCGGATGGCCGTCATGATGCGCGGGTGCGTTTTTGTCGCCGAAAATTCCAGTCATATCGATCATCTTACACCTACTCGGTCTTTGTTGCGGCGCAGCATTTCAGCGTTTGGCAATGGAATTGATCTCAACGATCCAGCCATTGCCCGTTAGGCTTGGATGCAGCGTGTGATCGATAGTCCAGTATTTAGTAGCGTCCGTCAATTCAGCCTCTACATCTTGCCCCTTGGGGAACAATGCTTTTGCACCGTCTTTCAAAAACGGCTCAACGAAGCCGATGAGCAAATGTAGTGGAGCCACTGCGCGCGCCGTTACGCAATCTGCGGGGGCATTCGACCTATCCACATAATCCTCTATGCTCGTCGGATGAACCGCGCCCGGCGATTTTGTGATTCGCAACGCCTCACGCAGAAACGCAGCCTTCCTGGCGTTGCGTTCGACAAGATCGATTCTCGCATTTTCTTTGTCGGCGAGCGCGCAGGCCAAAACGACGCCCGGAAATCCTCCGCCGCTTCCGAAATCGAGCCAACGTTTTGCCGATGGGGCGAGCCGAAGAAGCTGCAGCGAATCGGCGACGTGCCGCGTCCAGATTTTCGGAAGCTCGGACGACGCGATCAAATTTGTCTTCGCCTGCCACTCGGCCAAGAGGGCAACAAAGCGATCCAGCCGCTCCGCTGTTTCACGTGAAACAGGGGTGAGTAGGAGTGCGGTTTCCCTGTCGGATGGAAGGGGCGGCACGGTCGTCGCCCTCAGGCCGAGATCGACGCAGGCACGACCGAACCAGGTTTGCGCGCCTGACGCCGCAAATAGGCTGCGAGAATTGCCAGAGCAGCAGGCGTCATCGCTTCAATGCGCCCGGCCTGTCCGATCGTGCGTGGGCGATTGGCTTCAAGCTTTTGTCGCGCCTCGTTTGAAAGCCCCAGCACCGCCGAATAATCGACGTCGGTCAGCAGCAAGCTTTCATCGCGCCGAAACGCATCCACATCCGCCGCCTGCCGCGAAAGATAAACGTCGTATTTCGCGTCGATTTCCAAATGGGTAGCAATAATCGGCTCAATTGCGTTGAGCTGCGGCCAGATCGAAGACACCTGCGCCCAGCTCACATCCGGATAGGCCAATAATTCAAACGCGGTGCGTCGTTGGCCATCGTGATTGAGCGCAAGACCGTGCTTCCCGGCTTCGTTGGGAGTAATCGACAGCGACTTCGAAAGAGCCCTTGCGTCATCCAGTGCCGCCATTCGTTTCACGTGAAACATCGCGCGCTTGGAGTCGACGCAGCCCAGTGCGATTCCACGATCCGTCAGACGCTGATCGGCATTATCGGCACGTAGGGTCAGCCGATATTCGGCGCGTGACGTGAAAATCCGGTAGGGCTCTGTGATGCCGCGCGAGGTGAGATCGTCGATCATCACGCCCAGATAGCCATCTGCTCGGTCAAAGATAATCGGAGAGGCGCCAGAAGCCAGCAATGCGGCATTCAGACCCGCAACAAGTCCCTGCGCTCCAGCCTCTTCGTAGCCCGTTGTGCCGTTAATCTGGCCCGCCAGGAAAAGCCCGGGGATCCGCTTGGTCTGCAACGTCGGATCAAGTTCGCGTGGATCGACGTGATCGTATTCGATGGCGTAGCCGGGACGCACCATCCTGACGTTTTCAAGGCCCGGAATCGTTGCCAGAATGGCCTGCTGAACGTCCTCGGGCAGCGATGTCGAAATGCCGTTCGGGTAGACAGTTGTGTCGTCGAGACCTTCCGGCTCGAGGAAAATCTGATGCCCGTCACGATCTCCAAAGCGAACGATCTTGTCCTCGATGGAGGGGCAATAGCGCGGCCCCGTGCTGGTGATCTGGCCCGAATACATCGGCGAGCGATGTACGTTGGCGCGGATAATCTCATGCGTCGCATTTGTTGTTCGCGTGATGCCGCACTCAATCTGCCGCGCCGTGATGCGTTCCGTCATCACTGAAAACGGCTCAGCCGGATCGTCGCCCGGCTGCATTTCCACCGCGCTCCAATCGATGGTCGAACCATCGAGGCGTGGCGGCGTGCCGGTTTTCAAACGGCCGAGCGTAAACCCAGCCTGCTCGAACGAACTTGAAAGCCCCATCGCGGAAACTTCGTCGATGCGCCCCGCAGGCCAGTTTTTTTCACCGAGATGGATGAGCCCGCGCAGGAAAGTGCCCGTCGTGATCACAACGGCACCGGCCAAAATCTCACTGGCATCGCGAAGGCGGATGCCGCGAATTTTTCCACTGTCGAGAAGCAGCTCGTCCGCCTCGCCTTCGATCACCGAAAGATTTGCCGTCTCACGAATCGCGGTCTGCATGGCGGCCGCATAAAGTTTGCGATCAATCTGCGCGCGGGGGCCGCGCACCGCCGGCCCTTTGCGCCGGTTGAGAACGCGAAACTGGATGCCGCCCTGGTCGGCGATTCGGCCCATCAAGCCATCGAGCGCATCGATTTCGCGAACCAGATGGCCCTTTCCCAATCCGCCTATCGCTGGATTGCACGACATCGCGCCGACGGTCGAAAATTTGTGAGTCACAAGTGCGGTCTTCGCGCCCATGCGCGCAGACGCCGCCGCAGCTTCACAGCCGGCGTGCCCGCCTCCAATCACGATGACGTCGAAAGATTTGCTCATGAGGCCGCGTTCTATCGCGACGATGCGAATGCTCAAAGATGAAAGCGTGTTTCACGTGAAACAGATGCCGAGGGTTTGCGCGTTTCACGTGAAACAATTCGAATTATTTCCCGATGCAGAACTCGCGAAAAATAACATCCAAAATGTCTTCGACATCGACGCGGCCTGTGAGGCGACCCAAGGAGTGAACCCCAATTCTCAGGTTTTCTGCAACGAGTTCATCGCCTTGGCGAGCCGCAGCGATCGCGCGGTTAAGCGAATCGGCGGTTTCTTGCAGCAAGCTTCGATGACGCGTTCGGCTGATAAGACCACTTTCACCTGACCCAAAAAAATCCTGCGCAAATAAAATCAGCCCCGCAATCAACTCCCGCACGCCGTCACCGCGCGAGGCTGAAATATCAAACACGTCACACGCAGCAGGTTGCGTCACCCCAGCGTTCGCAATGTCGATCTTGTTACGCGCAATCCAGATCGGCACGCCCTTTAGCTCACCGTCGATTTCCGGCGGCACGGCATCAACCGCATCGACGAGCCACAGCACAAGATCTGCCGATCTGGCGCGTTCTCGCGCGCGGCGGACGCCTTCCTGCTCGACCGGATCGTGCGTGTCGCGAATGCCTGCAGTGTCGATCAGCGTCACCGGATAGCCATCGAGATCGAGATGAACTTCGATGATGTCGCGCGTGGTGCCGGCATAGGGTGAAACAATCGCAGCCTCGCGCCGCGCCAAACGATTCAGCAGCGTCGATTTACCCGCATTCGGTGGACCCGCGATTGCGACCACAAGTCCGTCGCGCAGACGTTCACTTTGTGCCTGCGCCCCAAGGGTTTCTTCGATTTCAACTTTCAGCGCGGAAATTTTCTTCAGCGCAGGCGCAATCAATTCAGCCGATACATCACCCTCGTCGGAAAAATCGATGCCTGCTTCCACGAGCGCCGACGCTTCGATAATTTGCCTTCGCCAGCTATCGGCCTTCTCTCCGAGCAAACCTTTGAGTTGCCGCAACGCCTGCCGGCGCTGGCGATCCGTGTCGGCGTGAATAAGATCGTCGAGGCCCTCGGCTTCGGTGAGATCGAGTTTGCCGTTCTCGAACGCGCGGCGTGTGAATTCCCCAGGCTCGGCCGGACGCAGGCCTTCGATTTTTCCGAGCGCGTCGAACACCGCGGCGATCACCGCGCGGCCGCCGTGAATTTGAAATTCCGCAATGTCTTCGCCGGTCGCCGAATGCGGCCCGGGAAAAAATAACGCAACCGATTCGTCGATGGCATTGCCGTCCGAATCGCGCAGCGTCGTGACATGAGCCGTGCGTGGCGCGGGCAATTTCCCGCACAGTTTTTCGAGCGCGATGCGCGCGTTCGGTCCGGAAACACGCACAATCGCGATGGCTGCGGGCGGGCGGCCCGACGACAGCGCGAAAATGGTCTGGTCGCGAGACATCATCGTACTTTATTGTCGGGAGCCGCATCCCAACACAAGGAAAGTCCTAAGGAATTCTTAAATTGCTGCAGCCTGAGGGTGCAGCATAAATTGATGTTGCGCTGCAATAAACGCGCAAAGGCGAAAAAGTGACGGACTTGGAATCGAATGGCGAGATTGTGTTCTCAACCAACGACCGATTTTAATTCCCCCGACAACGACGCGCGCTGTTTTCCAGCTGCATCGAAATTATCCGGCGCCAACCATTTCTCGTAAGCTGCTTTCAGTTTCGGCCAATCCTCGCTTGTGACCGCAAACCAGGCCGTGTCGCGGCTGTGGCCTTTGACAACCATGTGGTTGCGGAAAATTCCCTCGAACAAAAATCCGAGTCTCAACGCCGTGCGGCGCGATGGCGCATTGAAGGAGTTGCATTTCCATTCGTAGCGCCGATAGCCGAGATCGTCGAACACATGACGCATCATCAAAAACATCGCTTCGGTCGAGGCGCGCGTCTGTTTCAGTTGGTCAGAATAATGGATGCTGCCGACTTCGATCACGCCGTTGGCAGGGTCCATCCGCATGAAGGACGCGACGCCGCCGGCGAGGCCCGTCGCAAGGTCGACGATCGCGTAACAGACGTTTCCAGGTGCGGCGGCGGAATCCGCAATCCATTTTCGCAGTTCGGCTTGGTCCGCAAACGGGCCATGAAACAGGTAGGCCCAGGAATCCTGATCGGTATCCTTGAACGCCCCGACCAGATCGTCGCTGTGCTTCTTGGGATCAAGCGGCTCAAGTCGAGCGTAAGAGCCTTCGAGAATTTTTCCCGGTGGAATCGGACGCGGCGACCAGTCCGGTAGCGGCTGGCCGAGCGATAAAAATTTTCCATCCGACATCGTCTGCTCCATATCAAAGCAAAATGCCCCGCGCGAGGCGGGGCATCATGCAGCAGTCATAACATGAGCGGCAAGCCGCGTTACGTATTCATGCTCTCGAAGAACTCCGCGTTGTTCTTGGTGTTGCGGAGCTTGTCGAGCAGGAAGTCGATGGCGTCCATCGTTCCCATCGGGTTGAGGATGCGCCGCAGCACATACATCTTCTTGAGCAGCTGCGGATCGGTGATGAGCTCTTCCTTGCGGGTGCCGGAACGCGAAATGTCGATCGCCGGGAAGGTGCGCTTGTCAGACACCTTGCGGTCGAGAATCAATTCCGAGTTGCCGGTGCCCTTGAACTCTTCGAAAATCACTTCGTCCATGCGGCTGCCGGTATCGACCAGCGCAGTGGCGATGATCGTCAGCGATCCGCCTTCCTCAATGTTACGGGCCGCACCGAAGAAACGCTTCGGGCGCTGCAGCGCATTGGCATCGACGCCGCCGGTCAAAACCTTACCGGAGCTGGGAACCACTGTATTATAGGCTCTTCCGAGACGCGTGATCGAATCCAGTAGGATCACCACGTCGCGGCCATGTTCGACCAGGCGCTTGGCTTTCTCGATCACCATTTCGGCGACCTGCACGTGACGCGAGGCCGGCTCGTCGAACGTTGACGAAACCACTTCACCCTTCACCGACCGCTGCATGTCGGTGACTTCTTCCGGCCGCTCGTCGATCAGAAGCACGATCAAAAAACATTCCGGATGGTTCGCTGTGATCGAATGCGCGATGTTCTGCATCAGCACGGTTTTACCCGTGCGGGGCGGCGCTACGATCAGGGCGCGCTGGCCCTTGCCGATGGGCGCCACGATGTCGATGACGCGCGCCGACAGATCTTTTCGCGTCGGGTCTTCGAGTTCGAGGCGAAAGCGCTCGTCCGGAAACAGCGGCGTGAGGTTGTCGAAGTTGACCTTGTGCTTGGATTTCTCCGGATCTTCGAAATTCAGTGTGTTGACCTTCAGCAGCGCAAAGTATCGCTCGCCTTCCTTCGGCGAGCGAATATGGCCTTCGATAGTGTCGCCGGTGCGAAGTCCAAAGCGCCTGATCTGCGACGGCGACACATAGATGTCGTCCGGACCGGGCAAGTAGTTGGCGTCCCAGGATCGAAGGAAGCCGAAGCCGTCGGAGAGAACTTCAACGACTCCTTCGCCGATGATGTCGGTCTCTGCGATGGCAAGCTGTTTGAGAATGGCGAACATCAGCTCCTGCTTGCGCATGGTGCTGGCATTTTCGACCCCGTTTTCCTCAGCGAACGAGACAAGCTCCGCCGCTGTTTTGGTTTTGAGGTCTTGTAGTTTTATTTCCCGCATTGGGGTTGTCCTGTGGCGTGTCGTCGAGGGGAGGGGTGCAAACGGAGATTCGGCCTGCTTGCCAACAAACGGACGTGACGATTTCAGAAGTCCGAAAATCTTGGGCGAGGAAGGTACTGAGCAAAAAGCCGGGAGGCTTTCGAACCCGATGCAGCGGCCGGTTCAACACTGGAACCGGGACTCAACCGCAACCGTTTGCGTTCGGTGGGATGGCGTATCTATAGAAAGTCGGCGGCCTTCACGCAAGGAGATCGTTTTGGCACCGACTGCCTTAAAACGGTTTTACGACCACGAGAATAACAATGAGCACCATCAACACAGTCGGTACTTCATTGATTAAACGATAGAATTTATGGCTTTTGGTGTTGGTATCGTTGGCAAAATCTTTAACGCGAGCCGCCAGAAATCCGTGGACACCTGAAAGCAAGATTACCAACGCCAATTTCGCGTGAAACCATCCCGCCTGCATCCAGCCGCCCTGCCAGACCAGCCAAAGTCCCGCCAGCCAGGTGACGATCATTGCGGGCGTCATGATCGCCCGCAACAGACGCCGCTCCATGATTTTGAATGTCTCGGATTGCTGCGATCCAGATGCAGTTTGCGCGTGATAAACAAATAATCGCGGCAAATACAACATCCCGGCCATCCACGAGATGACCGCGATCACATGCAGGGCTTTGATCCACTCGTACATCGGTTAAAATTTCCAACCAATTTTTCGCAGCTTCAAATCTCTCATTCCGTTTGGAACGAACGATTGCGGCACGTGTTGAACCGCATCGATAACTGATCTGAGACACAGTCTGACCGCAAGTACGACTTGCCTTAAAAAATCTATTTAGATTCTTAGGTTAGAGTCAGCGTTGCCGTGATTATGACTCACACAATTTTTTCCATCTGACATTCAGCAATAATCAACATCGCGCTGAATTATGCCCGCTATTGGACGACCTTTATCCGCCAATATACAGCCGTGTTTTCAGGAGCTTGGCACGCACAGTGCCGGATTCGTCCAAGACAAATCCACATAAGCCCGTTAGCATTGCCTACATGGCGGTAAGTTTTACCGAAAGCATGGCTGTGAATGAAATTGCGGGTTATCCCGAAGGGTGCTCAACGCTTGTGGTTTTGGAGCCTGTCTGCGCACAGGGATTCACACTCGTCCACAGAAGCGACGTGAAAACGATAGATCGGCACCGGGCTCATGCCTACCAG